>CAYXOF010000012.1:0-18276 GCA_964466905.1 uncultured Candidatus Saccharibacteria bacterium
ATATACATATGCTTTCCTCGGAAGACAATGCGGATATTTGTCTTATGTTCTTGCCACCACTCGTGGAGATGGAGCATAAAATCTGGTGTCAGGATATACCGAGCCTCAACCGGGTCGCTGGTCGCGACGTGCAGATCAGCCTCAAAGGTATTGGCCTCAAGGGTAGTCTCTTTCACTGTTCCAGTGCCTAGGACCGTACTCCAAAAAGACTGATGACCAAAGCCCGTACGATCCCCTTCAGTCGAAATAAATGTTACACCAGTGAGTGGACGGGCGAGCTCAACCTTGATAAATACTCCTCGGAAAACTGTCTTTGCGCTATCTCCCTTGTTGCTATCACTGCGCTCTTTTTGCATCATGACGAGCTCACGAATAAATACCTCTGGCTTATGGACGGTGTACATGTCGTCAGCGACTATCTCAAGGTCAGGGACCGTCATGAGCTCGGTCATACGTAATTCTTCAAGTGTCTTTGTTCGGTGGTCTTCTACATGTGTATAGAGAATGGACTTATTAAGACAGGAGCTCAAAATTGGTACCAGCGCCATATTCATCTCACGCGCTAAAAGCTGGCTACTGCGAAACCATCTGCGACCATACACCAAGACTCCGGTAGTCCAGAGCATCATGATGCCTGCGAGTGTATTGAAGACAATATCATTATAGAGCTTGGTGTATAACGAAGAAAAGACATAGAGTGTCACCACCACTGACACCACGAACACAAACGAAACAATCGCATACAAGCGATTACGCAGTAGCTCTTCTCTCCTGGCATGAGTGTACTGCAAAAAAAGTGGGAGATTGGTTTCAAACACTTGGCGCAGGGTCTCTTTGAGCGCAGCGAGGTCTTTCGGCATACGGTTATTGTAGCACGCTAGGTGAGCTCGCGAAGGCGACGGATGCGTTCAGCTGCCGGAGGATGGGTAGCGAAAAGATTACCGATTTTTTGCATGAGGGAATGCTTCCCTCCACCAGCATATGGGTCAGAAATAAATAAGTGCGCAGTGGCGTGACTCGTGCGTTGCATCGGCCTACCCGCTGAAGAGATTTTCTCTAATGCTGAAGCTAACCCTTCGGGGTAACGAGTTAAAAGTGCGGCGGTCGCATCAGCCAAATACTCACGTTTGCGCGAGACGGCCATCTGGATCATCTGCGCAGCAATCGGCGCGAGAATAATGCCTGCAATACCCACGATCAAGAACGCGGGATGCCGGTCCCGGTTATTACCACCGAGGGCGAGCGTTCGTGATAGGAAATCTGCCAAGATAGCCACAAACCCTGCGAGGACTACTGCCACCGTCATCACCAACATGTCACGATTGCCAATGTGCGCCATTTCGTGAGCGACCACCCCTTCGATCTCAGTCCGATTGAGTATTTGCAACAGACCGGTTGTAACGGCTACCGCCGCATGTTCAGGGTCTCGTCCGGTCGCAAAGGCATTGGGGGATGGGTCGTGCATGATGTATACCTTGGGCATGGGTAGACCGGCAGTAATCGCAAGATTTTCAACGATATTATAGAGTTCTGGCGCATCTTGCTTCTCCACTGGCTGTGCGCCGGTCATGCGAAGTACCATTTTGTCGGAATACCAGTAGCTATAGATATTCATCCCAAAAGCAAAGAGTACCGCAACGTAGAGAATGATTGGATCTCCCACATACCACGCGGCTGCGTAGCCAATCGCAATGACAAACAGCAGAAATCCACCCATTAAAAAGATGGTTTTACGTCGATTACTGTCTTGGTGGGTGTATATAGTTGCCATATCTCGTGTGCATGATTATACGTAATCAGACTCATTTTACCAACTGCGCCCTCCCCCACCACCGCCACCTCCCCCACTGAAGCCGCCACCTGAGGAACCGGTCCGACCACTTGAACCACCTGACTGTGCTGGAGCCACATGAATGGTGCGCGTCAGACTTGAAAATGAGTGCATTCGTTCTGCCAAGAGCGCCGGATTGAACGTTGTTTGGTCTGTTGTTTGGAACCAGTCTGGAGTCGGTATCGTCATACCAGCAAAAACCTCCGCCCACTTAGTCTCTACTCCAAACGCAACCGCATACGGTAGCCACTCGAGAAATTCTTGTGGATTTTTTTCTGGCGCATTATGAAACGTCATCCGATCTGCCTCAGCAACTTCCAAATACCGTTTAAACCCGCGAATATGCCAAAGCGCCACATACCCTTGTTTGGTTCGACGGTAACTGATGTACGTCGCAAACCACGCCGACATTCCCAGCGTAAGGATTATCCCTAATACAGACGCCAACAACCAATCCGAAGTAATTGCAACTGCAGTCGGAAATCCAAATGGTAATCCAACTAAAGAGAGATAGAGTCCAATGGTGGTAAAAAACGACGGAGCTGCCTCAAAATAGCCTCTTGCCCGGAGATCGTCACGGATACTTGAACGTAGTACAAAAAAGGTTGCAGCATTCTTTGCTCGTTGACTTTGATTCTGAAGCAATTCAGATAACCACACCTCACTCCCGACAGATCGATTGCCGAAGATAAGTGTAAGAAGATCTGCATCATACCTATGAGGCAAATCAGTGATCGTCGTATTGAGTCGAAAACAATAATCATCGCGATCGAACATGCCCGATTTAGGCTGCATCGTAATTGACAGATGACCCTGTTGTGCTACCTGCAATAGTCCAGCCGCAATATCACGACTGTCCAACTGGCCATCAAACAGGGTCCCGATCTCAAGCGCAGGTAATTGCTGGTACGGTACGTACTCAGCAATAATTGCTCGGTTTGGACGACGGGCTATCACATACCGATATAACTTCACCGCCAAGATTCCGTACAACACAAGGAGAAGCGGAGACACAAAGACCCACCACGCCAATGGCTCATAGGATGTAAGAAAAGTCGCCTCAGGCATGAGCGCTTGCGCGATGGTGACTCCCTCCCGTGGATAGAGAGTAGTGGTGCGAAACAACACCTCACTACCCTCCGCTGATACTTCAATCTGACAACGCTCCGTACTACCAATACTCCCTACATAACACGCACTGGCCTGCTCCAGTGTCCCAACTGGGGCCCGTACCAACGCTTCGATATTGCCCATCGGCACAATCCAATCGTTACCTGTTACATTCCAGTAAAACTCAACGCCTGCTGGACCATGAGCAAATGGGCTGGTAAGCGTATACGTGATGGTGTAGCGTTGGATTCCTTGCAAAAAACGATCTGGGTTTCCAATCTTAATGTCATATTCAAGTCCACGCCTTGTGACAAGATATGGCTCTGCAACGTTGTTTCGCACCACCGACAAAACGCGAATTGGTACCGAGCGGGTGCGATACCACGCCACACTAGATTGTGGTGGCTGACCACTCAGGGTGCGAATGATGCCACGGCGATCAGTGGTACCAAAGTCATAGACAATCGTCTCTACAACGGTGACTACTCCATCAGACGCAATCGTATAGACAACAGAAAAAGAATCGATTTTTTCAGTTGCGGCAACGATCGGTACCGATAACACTGACCACACTCCTAGACTCAGTATGCTTAGCAGCACGACACGATACAACGAGAGTGTAAATAAATTCATATATAACGGTCGTGATGGCAGGACACTACTATTCTACTGTATACCCTACGGTAACTCGTTACTGCGGTAGGTTGCGGACCTGTTTGTCGTAGTAGAGTCGCTTTATGCCTGGTCACGGGGTGGAGCATCGATGATCGGCATCGGGGTCGCTGTCGGTGCCGGATTGGTGTTATTGCTATTATTGTTGTTGTTTTTCTTCAGCATCCGATCAAGTAATTCTGGATCAAAGCCCTGCACGGCGCCACCATTTGTGGCATAGATGAACAAAAGAGTTTTAAGGACACTACTCATCGCACTGTGCAAGAGCGAGACTGCAAATATCACCACGAACAGGAGAACTGTCATAACAATCGCTGCGACTGGTGTGCTCAAGAGCGCA
Organism: uncultured Candidatus Saccharibacteria bacterium; assembly: GCA_964466905.1. GTDB lineage: Bacteria > Patescibacteriota > Minisyncoccia > Phycocordibacterales > UBA918 > OLB19. Next base: position 3,954 of record CAYXOF010000012.1, read on the forward strand.
ACAAAGAGTCCCAACCAACCAATAATCACAATGACGTACACCAAGAAGAACACGAGTCCGAACGAAAAATTGGTGACCAGCATTTCCCCCCACACACTTCGGAACACCTGACCAGATCGAGCAATACCCTTCGGTGCGGAGTGTCCTTCAAGCATAATCGCTTGGATGACAAAGTAGGTCAAAATCGCCCAGGCCGCCCCTGCTACCATAGCGACAATCTTTCCGAGCAATTGTGATCGCTCCGAGACAACCCGCAGGATGAGTCCGACTGTTGCCGCTATCGCTGACCACACCAGGAGTGGACTCGCTTTCTTGAAAGCTGCTCCAAAGCCCTGACCAAGCGTCGCATCGCCACCAGTAGCGCGGACTGCGACGATAAAGGCGATGGTGGCATTGGTGATCGCGACTGCAAACGCACTCAAGATATACAAGACAAAGATGAATCCATAGTCAACCGGCCCCAACTCCTCACTATCTGGGATCACCCCCTGAAACATCAACGCAATATACCCAAACAGGACTACTCCGAACAAAAAGAGGTGGCACAGTCCGACGATTAGGGGGACTGCTACCACTTCAGGATCAGCGCGCAAAAATCGAAAGGTCTCCTTAAAAAGTAGCCAGCTGGCCTTAAATCGCCCGATCGTCTGACCGTGGATCACAATTGGTTCTTTCGTGTTCATATCGCTTTTGATTAGAAACTAACCTTCGGTACTTCCCGCTCAACACTTCCCTCAGCCAACTCAAAGAATTGCTCTTCTTTGAAATTAAACATACCTCCAATAATATTTGACGGGAATGATTGGAGGGCAATCTTCAAATCACGGACGTTACCGTTATAGAATCGTCGAGCAGCCTGAATCTTGTTTTCGGTATCAGTTAGTTCGGACTGGAGTTGTGCGAAGTTTTGGTTTGCCTTCAAGTCGGGGTACGCTTCGGCGACCGCCAAGAGCTTACCGAGCGAAGCGCTCAGTGCATCCTCAGCGCCAGCCATGGCCGTAATCTGCTCAGGGGTGATATTGGTTGGATCGACGTGGACTTGTGTTGCCTTCGCCCGAGCCTCGGTCACTTCCTCAAACACGCCTCGTTCGTGCGCAGCATACCCTTTGACTGTTTCAATCAAGTTAGGAATGAGGTCATAACGACGCTTCAGCTGTACGTCGATATCAGCCCACGCTTCCTTAGCTCGTTGGGTCAACTTAACGAAATTATTGTACGCAAATATAACGTACCCTCCGAACACAACGATTCCTCCAACAATAATCCAAGTCAACATAATCTTGAGTGACGTTACTTTAATAACTGTGCTTAGATTATACCACATCTATCACACGCATCACAAAACCGTTGCTGGTGGCAACGGTTTTGTGATGATCAGTATTTTTTGTGTGTACAGAGGGATTAGTACATTCCCATACCTCCGCCCATGCCGCCCATTCCACTCATGTCTGGCGCAGCTTTCTCTGGCTCCGGCTCGTCGGCCACAGCACATTCGGTCGTCAAAAGAATCGCTGCAGCTGAGACAGCATGCTGTACCCCCGCGCGCTCTACCTTTACCGGATCAATAATGCCGGCCTTGATCATATCGTCAATCATCTCACCCTTGAAGGCATCGTAGCCAGCATTCCCACCAGCCGTCTTCACTTTCTCTACAATCACCGCTCCGTCATGCTTTCCGGTGTTATCTGCAATTTGCTTGAGCGGCATTTCGAGCGCTTTGAGCACAATGTTGTAGCCCACGAGTTCTTCAGCTGAAAGATCTTTCTTGCTGAGCATGTCTTTTGCGACGATTGCAGCCGCTCGGGCCAGACTCGTACCACCACCGGGCACGATCCCCTCTTCAATCGCTGCCTTGGTCGCATTTACCGCATCTTCGATTTTGAGCTTGAGATACTTCATTTCGGTCTCAGTGGCTGCTCCTACCCGAATGACAGCAACCCCACCAGACAACTTGGCAATCCGTTCTTCAAGTTTTTCCTTGTCGAATTTAGAGGATGTTTGCTCGAGCTGTGCCTTCAGTGCTTTCACACGGTCAGCAATGGCATCTTTGGTGCCAGCGCCACCGACAATCGTCGTATTGTCCTTACTTGAAACAACTCGATCTGCCTTTCCAAGCATGGAGAGCTCAGTATTTTCGAGCTTGAGGCTGATATCATCTGAAATGACTTGCGCGCCCGTGGTGACCGCGATGTCAGCGAGAACTTCTTTCTTGCGATCGCCGTAGCCGGGAGCCTTAACGGCCAGCACTGAGAATCCTCCCTTCAGCTTATTGACAACAAAGGTAGCGAGCGCCTCACCCTCCACATCGTCCGCAATGATCACGAGTTCTTTTTTGCCAGTCTGTGCAATCTTCTCAAGGAGCGGCAAAATCTCTTGCACAGATGCAATCTTCTTATCGGTGATGAGGATATGTGCATTTTTATACTCGGCCTCCATGCGCTCCGGGTTCGTCACCATGTATGGCGAGACATACCCCTTATCAAATTCCATCCCTTCTGTCAGTTCAGTCTCAATCCCAAATGACTGTGACTCTTCGACGGTCACCACACCATCCTTGCCGACCTTATCAATCGTTTCAGCAATCTTTTCACCCAGTTCCGTACTTTCGGCTGAGATGGTGGCCACTTGCTTGATCTCATCAAGTGAGCTGATCTGGGTAGCCATACCTTTGAGGGCCGCCACCACATCTACCGCCGCGTGCTCCATTCCGGTGCGGACAGCCATTGAATTGAGGCCCATGGTAGTTTGTTTCAGACCTTCGTTCACCAATGCTTGCGTAAGTACTGTCGCCGTGGTCGTTCCGTCTCCAGCGAGTTCGTTGGTCTTGTTCGCAACCTCTTTGATGATCTCAGCCCCCATGTTCTCAAATTTGTCCTTGAGAGTGATGTCTTTCGCGATTGATACACCATCGTTCGTAATCGTCGGACCACCAAAACCCTTATCAAGGATGACATTACGACCTCGTGGACCAAGGGTCACTTTTACAGCATTCGCGACAGTATCAACTCCTTTTTGCAGCTTTTTCTTTACATCCTCTCCAAATAACACTTGTTTTGCCATAAATAATCGTGTGTAACCTTACTTAATTTATAACAATGCCGAGAATACTCGATTCGGCGACAATAAAGTATTCCTTTCCTTCAATCTTAATTTCATCATAGCCATACTTAGAAAATACGACTCGGTCGCCAGTTTTAACTTCTAGCGGGATCCGCTTTTCTCCATCTTCATCCCATTTCCCAGGCCCAGCAGCAATAACAATCCCCTGCTCAGGCTTCTCTTTCTTGGCTGAGTCAGGAATGATGATTCCTGATGGTGAGGTCGTGCCCATCTCCTCATCTGTAAGTGGTCGCACAATCACGCGATCATGAAGCGGTTTAATCGGACTAGCAACGGTTTTTGTGTCTGACATACATTAAATAGGAACTGAAATTAACGTCATAATTAATAACGAATGCCGTTACGGCGCACCGCTCGCGGTATCGAGGATGCATATGTACGAGCGATGCGTCGCCATTATACGTAGCCCTCAACACAGTGTCAAAGTTTGCTACTGCTGCTGGTAGATAGCTCGGTGTGGAGACTGTAAAAAATGCAACGCACTAACGCAGACACTCACTCCACGCCAAGTTGCGCAGGCCTTCGGCTCGCGCAACACTACATTACTATTTTTCTCACTAATCAGGTAAGTTGCAGCCGAGCACACTCTCTGCTATAATCTTCCTACATGCAAACGATTCAAGCAGTGCTTCCCGCCTTGCCATACGTACAGGTTATCCTCTCTCTCTTACTCACTGCCACGATTCTCCTACAGCAGCGTGGCTCGAGTATTGGAGGTGCATTTGGTGGTGACAATTTCAGTTCAGCCTTCAACAAAAGACGAGGGGCGGAGCTTTTCTTGTTCCAGCTTGGTATTGGGCTTGCGGTGCTTTTTGTCGCAGCCACTTTCTTGAACGTTCTCGCAGCTGCATAACGCCACCCACTCGCTTATCTGTGTCATCATGGGTGGCGAGACCGAGTGGATATATCCACCCCAACACTACTGTTGGTTCGCTTATAACTATACTTCCACATGTCTCCACAATCTACCAAGCGCACGTATTGGCTTGATATACTGTTTCGTCACATTTCGCGTCTACCTGCGAGTGATAGAACCCTTCTCCATATCGCGCTCCTCGCCTTTATTTGTACTGGAATCTGGGCGTTATATGCTATCAACAAGGATAGTCTCATCACCACACCTGGGCAGGGTGGAACTCTCGTGGAAGGAATTATTGGTATTCCACGCTTTGTAAATCCTGTCCTTGCCAATACGCGAGCCGACCGCGATGTGACCGCCCTCATTTACCGCGGCCTCATGAAAATTGCACCGACTGGGGAACTCGTGCCTGATGCAGCCGAGTCAATCACGCTCTCTGATGATGGCACCACCTACACCATCCGGCTTCGCTCTGATGTTCGCTTCCACGACACTACCCCACTAACCGCCCGCGATGTCGCCTTTACCATTGGGTTGCTTCAAGATCCTGAGCTCAAAAGCCCATATCGTGGAAGCTGGGTTGATGTGACGGTTGAGCTCGTTAGTGAATATGAACTGAAGATCACCCTCAAAGAACCCTATGCTCCATTTGTGGAAAACTTCACAGTTGGTATTCTGCCCGCCCATCTTTGGAGTACACTGCCACTCGAGCAGATTCCATTTAGCCAACTCAACACCGAACCAATTGGTGCTGGTGATTTCCGTATCGCTCGGGCAACCAGGGATACCAGCGGAATTATTACCACCTACGAACTGGCCGCAGTACAATCAGCCCTTGGTGACCCCAATATCAGTACGATTCGACTGCGATTTTATCCCAACGAAGCAGCGATTGTGAATGCCCTTAATTCTGACAGCATTACTAGCACGAGCTATCTAGAACCAAGTCACCTTCCGCTACTGACCAGTGATGCATCGATATCAATTACCACTATTCCATTGCCCCGCTTATATACCGTATTTTTCAATGAAAACCGTTCAGCCATCGTTCGAGATAGTAGCGTGCGAAAAGCATTGACGGCAGCGATTGATCGTTCTGCATTAATCGAAAAAACCCGCTCTGGATTTGGTGTCCCCACCTTCACACCTACCACACTGTCGTTCCCTAACGTAGAATCTGAGGGTAATCGAGACGATACTTCTCCGACCAGTAGCACTACTACCCCAGCTGACATATTGCGTGCTGGTGGATGGTCAAAAACTGATGCTGGAGTGTGGGAAAAGCGTATCGATGGTGAAACTGAGCTCTTGTCACTCACAATCAAGACCAGTAACCAAGAAATATTCCAGACCATGGCGGAAACACTTGCCGCCGCATGGCGCGCCATCGGTGTTGAGGTGACCATAGAGCAGTACGAACAGTCAGGCCTCGTACAATCAGTCATACGGCCGCGAGACTTTACCGTTCTGTTGTTCGGCATCGATCACAACCGTTCACAAGACCTCTATCCATTTTGGCACTCATCACAAAAAGATGATCCGGGTCTAAATATTTCACAATACACAAACTTGAAGGTTGACGAATTGCTCGAAACTGCCCGCGTCACGGAAGACCAAACCGCCCGCCGTACTCTGTTAGCTGAAGCCAGTAGCTTGATCCGCAACGAGGCGCCCGCCATATTTCTGTTCCAGCCAACGCAAATTCATATTGCCAAGGATACTGTCGTCATGACCAGCATCACCGATATTAATCATCCGGCCGATCGATTTATGAATGTAGCTGACTGGTATGTTCGCGAAGAGCAACTGTGGCCTATCCTTAACAACCGTACCCAATAATCCTTAATCTACTATTTATGACAAACGAACCAAATAATCAGCAGCCACTTACTCCTCGACCGTTCCGTGATCGCCGACACCGTCGACCACGCCCACAGGGTGGGGGAAATCGTTCATCTCAATCTTCATTCACTCCCCGAACGAATTCGACTGCAGCCAGCACTGGATCACGTCCACAGGGCGCACGCTCACCACAGGCTGACGGAAGCCGGAATGGTGGCGCTTCCCGCGGCCGCTCACGGCGGCCACAAATGCAACGACGCCGTTCTGATAAAGCTCCCGCACTCACACACCGCATGTCAGTCACTGATGAAAAACTACCAATCATTCCTGAAATTACTGACGAGGATACCGTACGTATCATCACGGTTTCTGGAGTAGAAGAGATTGGGCGAAATATGAACATTATCGAAACGAAAGATGACATCATCGTGGTTGATGCTGGTTTTCAGTTCGTTTCTGAAGAAAGTGGAGCGCCTGGTGTCGATTACATCCTGCCGAATACTCAGTATCTCGAAGAGCGGAAGCACAAAATTCGCGCGCTTGTCGTCACCCATGGTCACCTCGACCACATTGGCGGTATTCCGTTTATTATTGAACGCATCGGTAACCCTCCAATCTACACGCAGTACCTCACCTCACTCATGATCCTCAAGCGCCAGGAGGAGTTTCCACACATCGAACCCGTCACCATGCAAGTCGTCAAAGAAGGAGATTCATTTACAGTCGGCAAAACGAAGATTAAAACCTTCCCCGTCACTCACTCAATTCCTGATGCAATGGGAATCGCTATTGAAACGAAACACGGCGATATCGTGGTTACGGGAGACATCAAGCTAACCCACGTAAATGGTGAGGTCGTGGTCGAAGAGCGGAGTTCGTGGGAAAAAGTTGGCCAAGGAAACAACCTAGCAATGTTGTGTGATTCCACCAACGCTGATCGTGAAGGTTTCTCAGCGTCAGAATCTAAAGTCTTTGAAACTCTTGAAGAAATCATTCGCTCCGCCCGCGGTCGACTGATCGTCGGGACATTTGCCTCACAATTCGACCGACTCATCAGCATCATTAAGGTGTGTGAGGAAACGGGTAAAAAGGTCGTCATGGAGGGACGCAGTATCAAGACCAACATCGACATCGCTATTATGGCGAAACTGATTGAGGTGGACCCTAAGATTTTTATTGGTGCCAACGACATCCAAGACTACCCCTCAGACCGGATTGTCATTCTCTCCACTGGCGCACAGGGCGAGCAATTTGCTGCCCTCATGCGTATGGCTACCGACAAACACAAAAACATCACCCTCAACGAACGAGATACTATCGTCCTTTCGTCCTCGATTATTCCTGGTAATGAGATCGCTGTCCAAAAACTAAAAGATAATATCTACCGCAAGAATGTCCGAGTGATCAACTACAAAGGATCACACGTACACTCCTCAGGGCACGGTAACGCTGGTGAGCTTGTCTGGGTCCATCAGACAGTCAAGCCTACTTTCCTCATCCCCGTACACGGTCATCACTATCACCTCAAGAGCCACATGTATGCGGCAGTTGAAAACGGATTCCCAAAAGACCATATTGTAGTGCCAGACAACGGTACTATCATTGATATCAAAAATGGCTCAGAGCTCACAGTCCAGCCTATGAAAATCCCAAATGAGTTGATGATGGTGGACGGTTTCACTGTTGGAACTCGTCAAGAAGTCGTCCTTCGCGATCGACTCACATTGGCTGAGGATGGTATGTTTGTCATCATTGCTACCGTCAATAGCAAAACGGGGAAGTTGCGTAAATCTCCCGATATCATCTCACGTGGCTTCATTTATCTGCGGGAAAACCAACAACTCCTTTCTGAAGCACGGGTACTCATTAAGCGCACGATCGAAAAGCAAACCGAGCGCATGAACCCAATCGATCTCGACAACGTCAAGGATGAAGTGACAAATGTCGTCAGTACGTTCCTCATGCAAAAAACCCAAAAAACACCGATGGTCATCCCCGTCCTCATTGGTATTTAGCTTTGCCTTGATGTACACGAGGCAGCGACTACGTGTGGTAGTCGCTGTTTTTTGTTACCCTCATCACTCACACCATTATCTAAGTAGAATACGATATAATAGATGACACGTATGCCCCGCCCAACTATCCTCAAACCAACCGGCCTTGTCCCCGTCTACGCTGCCGCACTATTATTGATCTTCCACACATTTGTAGTGGCGTACATCAATTCATCGTTTCTAGAACAATTTATAGATACCGCATCGGTCGGCACCATCTACACCCTTGGCTCGGCGCTCACCGTACTTATTTTTCTCTTTATCTCAAGAGTGCTCCATCTGGTCGGGAACTTTAAACTGACACTTGGACTTATTTTACTCAACGGAGCAGCCGTGCTCGGCATGGCATTTGCGGAAACCCTGCGAGTCGCTATCCCATTATTTCTCATGCACCTTATCATTGTGCCAATCATTGTCTTCAATCTTGATGTGTTCATGGAGGAACGCATCGGTAATAATGAGACAGCGACAGGCAGTCGACGTGGCCTCCTCCTGACGCTCACCAGTCTCGTCGGAGCGCTGGCACCCTTTCTGAGTAGTCAACTCGTAGCCTTCGGCGATGGTCGGTTTACCTACGCCTACCTGGTAAGTGCCGCTACCTTAGTACCGATTATCGGATTACTCCTTGGCTACTTCCGTCACTTCTCAGATCCGCCCTACCAAGAAATTAAGGTGTTATCAGCCATACGCTCTTTTTGGGTGCATCGCTCAATCCGAAGCGTACTCATCGGACAATTTACCCTACAGCTCTTTTTCATGGGAATGGTGATCTATGTGCCACTCTACCTGACGCAAACCATCGGCTTATCGTGGGCAGAGTTTGGCATCGTGATGTTCTTTGCGCAGATGGCGTATGTCATTTTTGAATACCCGATTGGTATTCTTGCAGACAAGTACATTGGAGAAAAAGAAATGATGGGTGTCGGTTTTTTTGTGCTCACCATCTCTACCGCCTGGATCGCGTTTGTCACTATTCCAAGCGTAGCACTTTGGGCGCTTATTATGTTTACCACACGGGTCGGCGCCAGCCTGGTCGAAGTCACAACTGAAAGTTACTTCTTTAAGCAAACAAAAAGTTCTGACGCTCAGATCATTAGCTTCTTCCGCATCACGAGGCCGCTCGCATATGTGTGTGGCGCGCTCTTAGCTAGTCTGTCACTCCTATATTTACCCTTCAACCTACTCTTTGTCGTACTCGCCATCCTGATGATTCCCGCCCTTTTCCTCACGCTTGATATTATTGATACGAAGTGATCTTACGCTACGTAGTATCGATTACCTTGCTTGACAATTAACTGATCTCTTACGAGACTGGCTAATATCTTGCGTAATTTCTCCTGATCAACCCCAACCTGTCGTGCAAGTACAGATAAAGAACCAGGTGCTTCTAGTACGTGCCGCATAATTGCGCCACGCACGGCGCGATCACTGCCTTTAAAAGGCGACTGTTTCGCATAATGCTTACTTTGGTGATTACTGTTCCCTACCGTCTGCTTGAGATATGCGCCATAGTCCATCAGTGCGTAGTACCAGTCTCGGGGATTGGCTTGATCAAGGGTAGCGCGTACTAACTCCATAATGGCAGCATCTGATACATTAGTTACATTCGGAAAAAAGTGACGTAAATAGACAGTACGAATGTTCGTTTCAATAATCGGCACGGGTTGGTTATACGCAAATGCCGCTACCGCTCCAGCAGTATAAGGGCCCACACCAGGTAACTCTACGAGGACGTCCACCGAGCGTGGCCAGCGGCCGTGCCGGAGGGTATGTACGACTGTCGCTGCTTCCTTGAGATACTTGGCTCGACGATTGTAGCCGAGCCCTTGCCACGCCAGGAGCACCTCAGCCAAGGGGGCCAGAGCCAGTGCCTGTATGTTTGGAAACTGTCGAAGAAATGACTGATACTTTGGTATCACTCGCACTACCTGTGTCTGCTGGAGCATCATCTCCGAAACTAATATGCGGTACGGGTTGGTGGTTTTTCGCCACGGCAAATCATGCCGTCCATGGGTATGGTAATGTTGCCACACCGTCGATACAAACTCCGCTTCTGCCGGGTGTCTAAGAGAAGAGGGTCTCATCTGCATCATGATAACGAGCAATAAACTGCGGTACATCAAACTTTCGTTTAGCACCAGCAAAATTCATATAGCGGATTTTTCCAAAAATCGGTCGCTCATTCCATGCCCGGTCATGCACACCGCAGATGGACCACATGACACCGACAATACCATTTGGGTCGGTACCATCAAGCTCATATTTGTCATTTAAATAGAGTGCCGTATCAATCGCCGTTTGCGCATCTGGTGACCATTCAAGAATTTTTTTTGCCCAGTACATACGGCCCCAGCCATGCATTTTTCCCTCTCGTACCATTTGGGTCTGGAGCGCATTCCACAGCGCGTCGTGCGTCTTTGATTCCTCTAACTGCTGTCTCGTATAGAGATACTCACGAACATCTGACGCGTGTTTCTTGATTGTCGTCTGTGCCCAGGCATGCGCTCCCGCTACCTGATCGTACGCACGGTTATAGAAACAATAGTTATCGGTGAGTTCACGCCGTACGATCAACTCTTCTAAATACGCATCACGACTGTCTGTACCGACTCCGGAAGCACGGACCGCCAATGCGATCCGCTGGGCGGCAATCTGCCCAAAGTGCAGGTAGGGTGAGAGATTCGAGAGGGCTGACTCATTCGGATCATTGCGTCTCATACTATACTCAGCCAGTCGCGTAGCACAAAAATCTACCAGCTGTTGCTCTGCAGCACGAGCACCTGGCGTAAGCCAGGTCACGGGCGGTACCGTACGATCAGTATCAATTGAAGCGAGTAACCCATCCCAGGCAACAGATGTCGCATACTGCATGTCCCCTCCCACTCCACTCGGTAGTGCCGGAAACTCCGTCAAGTACTCAGGCAACAAACGATGCACCTTCGGACGAAACGTATAGGCTGCGAATTCTTCTTTTGGACTCGCCACCCAACACGGAATGATGTTGTGCGCATCCACTTCAGTCAGACGAACCGTGAGCATCTGTCCGACTTTCCCCCGCCACTCATCGGTGAAGCGTAGTGGATTAAAATCAGTCACCACTTCCCCGATTGATATGGTGGGGACGATGTGAGGAATCGTCTCCGTCGGTAGTCCTTGTGTCAGTATAAATGGAATTCCCGCTTCGGTGAGTCGAGCCTCCACTTCCCGTAACCCGGTAAACATAAAATCATAGTGTCGAAGGGTCGTGTGGCCAAACACCGGCACCAGGTTGAATACCACGTACAAACCTACGCCCCGCGCCCGCGCCTCTTCAGCTGCATATAAAAGCGCCCAGTTATCCTCGACTCGCTGGTCTCGCTGCATCCAATACAAAATCGGCCCGGTTGTTACGGGACGATCATTACGCGATCTGGTACGCCTAATATCTACCATGGCAAGCTACTCTACCACCGTGTACTCGACGTCGGTTGCACGTGCTCGGGGCATGATAATCCACGCCGCAATATACACGAGCAACCCAGGGAAAATCCCAGTAAGAAGCAAGAACGCAATCGCAATAACCCGGAAGAGGACGGGGTCTTGGTTAAAATAATCAGCCAATCCAGCGAGCACACCAGAAACCACCGCCCGCTCTTCATTTCGCTCCAAACGCTTTTTTGTCATATTTCATATTATATAGCAAGACCGTCGCTCTGTAATTTCGAACGAACGAGGCAGACTAAATCAGACCTTCAAGTGGCTGAAGTTGACGATCTGCCACCATGCGCACAAGATCTGTATCGCCCTTTTCAAGCGCATATCGTTTTTGAGCATAGTTTATGTAAAGGTAAGGGATGAGCCATATGTGCTCAGTACAAAGTGTTGCAAGTGTCTCTTGGAATGTCTCATCAAGCCTACCTAAAGCTCCGGCAATAATCTCCTGCTCAAAATCAACCAGCGACGAAGAAGTTATTAGTGTTTGAAGTTCTGAATTAAGCATATGCATTCATTATTGAAAATTGCAATCAATACTATATTTAGAACCATCTGGTCGCATAATCTCAACTGTTGCCACAACGTTGCCTGACTGATCAACAAAACCTTGTACGAGGGCCGTTCCATCTGGAAAACGGATTACTTTAGTATCACTCGATCCAACCCCTTTCCCTACCAAATGATCCACGTCGTCACAATATGATTCTGCAGTACCCAACTTGCCAAAGCTACTACTTGTCATGGATGTGCCGACGGATGTAGTAGTACAGGCACTTGTCATCCCCGCGAGCGCAGCCGCCAGAGCAAGTGCCCGCGGTCCACGCTCACCAAACCTACTAAGGATACTGTCCTCAAACTGTTCTACTGAAGATTCAGATTTCGAGGATTCAAAATTTTCTTTCATGTACATATGATACACTATAATTGATAAATGACATCCTTGCGTTCAATCACCACGGGCCAGCCTTGGCGTTTTGCGTACGAGTAGAGGGCTTGATTTGGATTAAAACAGGTCGGCAGATCTACCGATTCAAGAAGTGGAATGTCGCCGTCGGTGTCACCGATTGCAACCGAGTGCACCGGGGTAAGCGCTGGATTACGCTCAAACACTCGCTTGACGATATTCGCTTTATTTTCTATCAGGTGTTCATCTGTCACGGCTCCCGTAAAGCAATCTGATGGACCGATTTCATACATCCGGCCATAGACCTTATCAAACCCATACTCAGCACAGAATTCATCGAGAATAGTTTTTGGAGACTGCGAAATCGCGACCAGAAAGTAACCGTCGGCCTTTAATTCAGTGATCTTATCTCTCGTGTACCGATAGACATACTTACTTTGGCGACGCACCATCGCTCGTCCAACATCAGCCAACACGCCATAATGAACACCTTTAATGTGTGACAGGAACGTCGTAATAATGGCTCCGATGTAGGCTTCATAGGTCCCTTCACGTTTCTCCCAAGCACTTTTTGCAATTTGATAATCAGACGCCACCGACGCTGGAAAGACGCCTTCAGTCACCAACGTCTCCACGAGTTCAATCAAGAGACTGGAGCGAAAGAGTGTGCCGTCAATATCAAAAAAGGCGACTGGTTGCATACCCGAATCCTTAACGCAGTTGCTTGAAAACCCGCTCAACAATGGTACCAAGCGTCCACACCACTAGACCAAGCATAACCGCTGGACCAACGACAGGAATATAGACAAGACCATAGAGTAAAATGGTACCCGCAACTGCCCACATGAGCGGACTCACTGACTGTCCACTGAGACGAGCGAGTAATTGACCAACCACCGCTCCCGCTGCAACCAGCGCCAGCAAAAGTGAAGCGATATACAAAAGAAATACCACCAAACCAACAATACTCCCAAGCAAACTCACCACCATCACCCCAATCAACACGGGCGTAAAGAAAAATACACCAAACCCAATCAGCGCAGATCGCAATGGTAGCACTGCGGTATCAAGTGCTACTCGATTGAGTGTCCGCGGAGATAAGAGCTGCCAAGTCAGCAGTGAAAACAACAGCACTAATAGTGGAACAAGAATATTTCGCCACGATACCGCCTCGGTCATACTGACTGGATCATTCCGCAGGACATCTCCTTCAATCATAGCTCCCTGTCCACGCACGAGTGGCGTAGCACTTGTATAACGAAGCGTATTCGTCACTTGTGCCCGATCTCCCAGCGTTAACTCTGTCGTCGTCACATCCACCCCACCACCGACCATTCCATCAAGCCGGATCCGATCTACCGTACCAATCACATCACCCATGACCTGACCATTCATCTCTAGTCTTCCACCATAAAAAACCACATCTCCCCCAATAGTAGCGGAAGACAAAATGGTAAGGGTGCCGCCAAGCACCACCAGATCTCCGCTGATCGGGCCCGTGACAGTCACGTCGCCACCGACGATACGTACATCATCTCCGACTGCCGCATTGACGGCCACCGTGCCTCCCACAATCAGGGCATCATGAGTAACAGAACCTCCCAAGGTCACGCGACCACCTGCCAAGAGCACATCCTCGGTAACGTTACCAATAGCTGAGAGGGTGTTGGCGACTCCATAAAAATCTCCCTCAACAGTCTGATCGGCATTGATGACCACCGACTCACCAGAACGAATAACCGTTCTAGCCTCAGCCTCTAGCGAAACCGCAACCAGTATCAGGATACTGAGTAGTCCATATAGTGTGATGCGCCCAAAGTGAGATGAAGTCATAATTTATTCAGCAACAATTGGTGGCTCTTTTACCACTACCCGAGTATCTTTGATCTTCGTCGCGACCGCAGCAATAGTTTCTTTTTCTTTTGCTAATTTTTCGTCTTCTCGCCGGACCGTTGACTCAGCAATTTTTTGCTTTTCACCTAGGTTCATTAAAAGGAAAATGACGACCGCGACGCCGATAATGCCAACGAGGTTAAGGAGCAGGATCATCGTTGCGCCTTTAATAATCAT
>CAYXOF010000013.1:0-17602 GCA_964466905.1 uncultured Candidatus Saccharibacteria bacterium
ACCCGATTTAGAAGACACGAAAATTGAAAAAAGTGTTGAAAAAGAAATTCATAATGCCAACCACGATGGCGACGACTGTGCGAGCGATGTATGGGTTCAAAGCGAGTGCGCTCATCATGAGTGTCGTTGCATTGGTGATAACGATGACACCAAGGAGGGCGGTTGCACCAAATATGGCATAGCCAGTCAGTGGATGACGGGTGGTTTCTCGAAATACCCATGTATAACAAAAAAAGTAATTGAGACTAACACCCACAAGAAAACCAAGTGCTATCGCAGATGTTGGTTGCAATGCAAACCATGTTAAGGCGACGTAGATAATTACGAGATCAATCCCGTAGGTACTAACGCCAACAATTGAATACGATGCGAAACGCCGACTGAGTTGGGTGATCGAAACCATGGTATGACTTACTCAAAAGAGGTGATCATGCTGGGGTCTTCGGCTACGGCACGTTCTAGGCGTTCGGTTGATGTTCGTAACTCCGCGGAGACCGCTCGCAGTTCAAGGACCATCGAATAGACAAAGTAGGAGAACAAGAAAAGTATCGTCCAAGCAATAATTGGGAATACTTTTAGTCTTTCGAGACTGCGACGATATGATTCTTTCATGGCAAAAAGTATAGCATAACACTAGGCAAACCTACGATTTTTACCTATGATACTGGAATGATAACTGATTTTTTTGTTGGAAAACGAGTGACGGTGATGCGTATTGGTCTCCTCGGTAGAGGAATCGGCGACACGGCCTTTCTGGTCGAAGCGGGCGCGCACGTAACGGTGGTAGATGCAGCGTCACAAGAGATAATGCAGCCAGCGATTCATCAGTTAGCCCAATACCCAAGTATTATTTGGAAATTCGGCCCCTATGATTTTGCTGATTTTAAGGACGCCGATCTTGTGTTAGTGGGGGCAGGTACTCCGCTTGATGAGTCAGTGCTTGTACAGTGTCGAGCGGCTGGAATTCTGTTGGCTCAAAGTGCGGCTTTGTTTGCGCAATTGTCAGGCGTACCAATTGTTGGGGTAACGGGTACGCGTGGCAAGAGTACCGTTACACATATGATTCATCACGTGTTGTCTGTGGTGACTGGTGAGCATATTTTGCTCGGGGGAAATATTCGTGGCGTGTCTAATTTGCAGTTACTGAAGGAGGTGACGGAAGATTCGCTCTGTGTCATGGAGCTTGATTCGTGGCAACTCCAAGGTTTCGGATGGGCAAAGGTAAGTCCGCAGGTGGCAGTGTTTACCAACTTCATGGATGATCACCTGAACTATTACCAAGCTGGTGGTCGAAGTTACGATGAGGCAATGGATCTGTATTTTGCTGATAAGGCAAATATTTTTCGGTATCAAGATGAAAGTGGAGTACTCATAACGACGCCTGAGGTGTTCGTCCGAGCAAAATCCCTACCCGGAATTTCGCTCGGACAAGAAGTCGTTTTAGCCGATACCTCGATCATTCCGGAAGATTCACTCTTGTCGATGCCAGGAGAACACAATCGCCTTAACGCAGCACTTGCGTATGAAACACTGAAGGCCCTCTCACTTGAGGATGAGGAAATCTTCCACGGACTGGCGACGTTTACGGGCGTGCCAGGGCGTTTGGAGTATTTGGGTGAACGAGATGGCGTGAAGATTTATAATGATAATAATGCAACGACTCCCCAGGCGACGCTTGCTGGTCTGCGGGCAGTCGGGAATGTGGATGACAAGAATGTGATCCTCATTGCCGGCGGTGCCTACAAGGACATCGACCCCGCGTCACTTCTCGAGGAGATTCCGAGCTACTGTAAACAGGTGGTGTTGCTGCCAGGTACGGGGACTGATCGCATTGCACCCGCGCTCCCTGAGGCAACGGTGGTTATGAGTATGACAGAGGCGGTGGCGACGGGGCTCGCTGCAGGCGAGCCGGGTGACGTCCTTCTTTTCTCGCCCGGCTTTGCTTCCTTTGGTCTATTTAAAAATGAGTATGAGCGAAATGATGAATTCATGCGCTGTTTTTATGAGACGAAACATTAAAAGAATCATCTTTGTATTGGTGGTAGCAGGCTTTGTGAGTTGGTTTTTCCTCGCCCCAGCACCCATTAACTCGCCTTTAGTGCGGCCAGAAATAATTTCCTCGATACGTTCCGAACCAAAAATTATCGCCGCTGGCGTACCACGCATACCCGATACGCTGTCAGATGCCAGCACGGTCTTTCGGCAATTAGCAGATCATCACATCCTGTATTTTTATCCCACGTTTCAATACCAAGAAGTGCCTGAGTCGCGTACGCTTGGGTATGAGTTTGAGTTTCTTTCACCGTGTGATCAACCTACATTACTCCATACCACACTGCGTGATGCGGGGGTGAGGCTTATTATTCCGGCTGAAATATTGTATCCAGTCGGTGACTTACCAACGTTTGCTGCCGATCCCCTCCGGGCACTTATCGAGTGTATTGGCCGATCTCAGATTGAAGCTATCGTTACATACGACGAGCCTGTCCATCGAGAAATCTCTGTGCATCAGGTTCATGAACTGTATGAGCGAATCAAACAAGTTGATAATACGCTCCCTATCATTATGGTTCATGCTCCAGTCTTGGCTGATAGTGAAGGAACCCAAGACGAGCGATCACGACAAGAATATCTCACGCAAGTCAAAACCTACAGTCAGTATGCTGATGTGGTGGGGTTTGATGTCTATGGCATACCCACTGAGATCGCACAACTTTCTGGACCATATTCGGCTGGTTCTCTCATCTCATATGATCAAGCTATAGAAGAGTATCTAGTCTGGCTTCATGATCAGGTACCAGAAAAAGAGTATGTCATGGTCTATCAAGCTTTTGCGTTTGTCGATCAATATAATCCCGAGCTAGTTCAGGCGCTTCCAGTTGAGTTAGTAAAACGGGCGTCAGTTAGGCCAACAATTACACAGGTAGCTCGCATGATGGAATTAGCTCGTGCGTATGGTGTCAGCTATGTGTCGTGGTGGGGTCAGTCATTCACGTCAGAGCCAACCGAGACATGGAAGGCGATCCTCTCGGAAAGTATGCGCGCTCGAATTATAGAATAGTCTATCTCGTGATATTGTTTTGATAGTGAGTCTTCAATAATACGCTCACCGCAGAGCGGAAAAAAGATTGCGAAAGAGGAGTACCAGTTCGTGTGTTCTTAATTCTCCTTCGACTTGGTTCATTTGAATTATATAACATGAGTATGATTAATTTGTAGGCAAATACACAAACATCAGTAGTAGGGGTACTATCCAGGTAATTATGCTAAGGATACTAATGAAGCGAATTGTTTTTAATGATTGTCGCGTTTCAGGCAAAAGTGCAGATTCCTCGGTACTGATAAGGGTGCTAAACAAGATACCAAGTGCACCACTAGTAAAAAATGGAGCGGTGATAAAGTACATGAATGGTATCGCTCCACAGGTGCTTATTTCACAATTTTTGTAACCCTCCATCTGAAGATATATCATTAATACGCCACTAAAGAGGATACAAAGGGCAATGATGAGTCCACCTAAGAGTTTGATACGATTCATGCGTACGTTTCGTTTAGAGCAGTATGCAAGCTTAAACTGATGCAGTCAATCGGCAATTGATTAATAATGAAATTGGCGTGCCTACCGGCACGCCAATACTTGTAGAGCGACAGGGTGTTAACGCCGCAGTACAATCACCCAGTTGGCCCGTTCTTTGTTGAGGATCCCAGCCTCAGTGGCACGCTTACTCCCCAGCCAGGGCGTCTGCCAGGTGCAGAGGTCATCGTGACTGATGTGCTCGGCCGGAACCCCTTGTTCGTTGAGGAGTTGCATAATCACCCAGCGGAGATCCAGTCGCCACACCACCCGGTCATTGTGCTGTGTCGTGACTGCACGCTCTCTCCAGCGATTATGAAATGGCCGCACCTTCTCTTCGCAGTGCTGATGGCAGAAGTGCTTCGCACTAATCCCGCCAGTAATGTGCGCAGTCACGATGCTGCGATCAGATCCCCGAGGACAGACGCTCGCGACAAGGTTACTGATGATTCCGGCGTTGCAGGTGAGGCAGTCTGAATTCATCAAGAGAGAATCTCGTCCGGCATGTCCGAGAGCGACCGCCCTGGTTGCGGTGTTTACCACAATCACACTCGGACAGTCACGAGTAGCCATAACGAGTGCGCTTCCCGGTGCGTTCGGCAGTGTCGCACCGTCGGCCCTGATGTCTGTGCATGCACTGGTGGCAATGGTATATCGCCCACGATTATCTTCCCCAACCGGTGGGAAGATGCTTTGTGGGGACATGGTTGTGGGTGTCTGCCTGGTGCACAGTTTCATGTCACGTAAGCGTTTTTCAACCGCTCTATGATCGAGCGGACCTTGCTGACCAAGTAGTTTGACGTGCACAATACCGGCCGGATCTTCCCAGAGGTGGCGTTTTTTGTTAGCCATGTTGGGCTACCCCTTATTTTGGTGGAACGATGCTGGCGTGATAGTATGATATGTCACGTGTATGTCAAGTATTCAGCTCGCTCGCGTATCCAGAATTCATTTCATTGGTATTGGTGGTATCGGTATGTCTGCCTTGGCCCGGTTCTTTCTCTTTGAGAAAAAAGTGGTGAGTGGGTCAGATCGCGCGACTTCAGCGATCACGAACGCGCTCGTCAAAGAGGGGGTACAAATATACGTATCGCAAGTAGCGAGTAATGTGACAAGCGATATTGAGCTCATCGTATACACCGAGGCCATGTCTCCAGAGCACGAAGAGATGGTGGCTGCGCGCGCCCTTGGGGTACCAATGATGAACTATTTTGATGCGCTTGGTCTTGTGGCAAATCCCTATTATCTCATCGCAGTTGCGGGTACTCACGGCAAGACAACAACAACCGCCATGTTGACTGACGTCTTTGAGGTAGCTGAGAAAGATCCAACAGCAATCATTGGTTCACTCCGGGCGAGTACGCACAGTAATTTTCGGGCAGGTAAGAGTAAGTATGCGATTATCGAAGCCTGTGAATATAAGCGCGATTTTTTATCGCTCACACCTGATGTGCTCGTAATGACGAATATCGAGTATGAACACACTGACTACTACCGTGATTTAGCAGACGTACAAGCGGCCTTCAAGACTCTCGTGGGACAGGTGCGTGAAGGAGGGTATGTGGTGACGAACGCCAAAGACCCGATTATTGCAGCAGTAGTACAAGATGCGTCAGTACCCGTACTTGATTATACCGAATACCTTGATGTACAGACCTCGATGAAGCAGCCAGGTATGCATGTGCGGATGAACGCCGCCGCCGCGCTTACGGTCGCAGTTCGAGAAAAGCTTGATCGGTCGAGAGCGAGTGCCACCCTGTCCGCGTACGCGGGAACGTGGCGTCGATTTGAGTATAAGGGTACCTGTAATGGTGCGCCAGTGTATGATGACTATGGACATCATCCGACTGAGATTAAGGCAACGATTGCTGGTGCCCGTGAGCTCTATCCTGATAAACAGCTGACCGTCATTTTTGAGCCACATACGTTTTCCCGTACCGCTACTTTATTTGCGGATTTTGCCCGAGCGTTTTCTGGGGCGAATCGAGTTTTTTTACTACCGATTTATGCTGCACGAGAAGAAAACACCTGGGGAGTCTCAAGTCGCGAGCTCGCGGTCAAGACGCTTGCATATGTGCCTGAGACAAGTTATGTCGCCTCCCTAGAAGACGCCGAACGTACCCTCAGGGAGGTGGTTACTGGTGATGATGTGGTACTTGTCATGGGTGCTGGAACGGTGACGAAGCTCGCGAGCTTTCTGACGATTTAATAGTCCGTACGTGATGTTACACGTCGTGTTGAGGTAGTTGAGAGAACCTACCAGGTGAAGCACACGCTGCATTTTGCCTTGGCTTTTTGATACTGAAGTGGTAGCGTACAAATATGATGCATCACGAAACGACCGGTTTACTTTCGGTGGTGGCGACACCAATTGGTAATTTAGAAGATATTACATTGCGAGCACTACGTGTACTCAAAGAGTGTGACTACGTGCTCTGTGAAGATACGCGAGTGACCGGAAAGCTCCTCTCGCACTATGCGATTAAAAAACCACTCAAGCGTTACGACGCTCATGCGAGTGATGCTACCCATGAACAAATTCTCACTGACTTAGGAGCCGGCAAACATCTCGTACTCGTTTCAGACGCTGGCACGCCTGGAGTGAGTGATCCTGGCGTGCTCTTGATCGCGCGCGCCCGTGCTATGGGTGCGCGGATTGAAGCAATCCCGGGTCCATCAGCCGTTACGGCGGCTATTTCGATTGCTGGTATTGTGGGTAACCAGTTTACGTTTCTTGGGTTTGCTCCACTTAAAAAAGGTCGTGAGACATTCATACGTAATCTCACGAGCCATGTCCAGCCAGTGGTATTTTTTGAATCAACCCATCGGATTATGAAGTTGCTGAACCAGATTGGGGAAGTGTATCCTGAAGCAAAGATACGCTTGGCGCGTGAACAAACCAAACTGCATGAAGAGTTTATAATTGGCACACCAGCATTGGTACATGCCATCTTGAGTGAGACGCCAGTTAAACAAAAAGGTGAGTTTGTCGTCATATTTTCGGCACCTATCGATCCACGGTAATGCCTAGGTCTCATACACGACTCAATTCTGACCAAAGATGAGATTGTTTGGTATACTGCTCAGTATGTCAAAAGAAACCCTAGTTTTTCTGTTAGGTGTGGTACTGGTGCTCGTACCTACCCTCGGTATTCCTGATGCTTGGCGGGAGTGGGGGGTGATGGGAATCGGCGCGCTTTTGGTGCTGGTCGGATATATCCTACGCCGTGATGCCTATCTGAAGCGGATTGATCGGGGTGATGGTGAGCGAGGGACAGACTCATTTGTTGAAACCACCGAGCGATTATTTGATGATCAAGCACTCGAATAATACTATGCCGCTATTGTATGGAGTCTTAGGCGTGATGGTGAGTGCCGTTGCGGCGCTGAGCTTCATCCCGATGCCGTTTACTGCGGTAACCTACGAACAGGAGTTGGTAGTGGAGGAGGTGGCGGATGATAGTGAGGTCATCATCAGTGAAGCGTTACGTACACCACCACCTGATACGCGACCAGTCGTTCGCCATCAGCCACTCCCTGAGGCCGTTCGTGCTATCTATATGACCGCCTGTGTCGCTGGTACGCCGAGTTTCCGTCAGCGCTTGGTGCAGTTTATTCAGGAGACGGAAATTAATGCTGTCGTCATCGACATCAAAGATTATTCGGGGACGATTTCGTTTCCTCCGAATAATCCCGCGTGGCAACCAGCGTGGGAAGCAGCCGAGTGCGGTGCGCGGGACATGCGTGAATTAATTGCGATGCTTCATGACAATGAGATTTTTGTGATTGGTCGGATTACCGTTTTTCAGGATCCTTTCTATGCACCAAACCACCCGGAACTTGCCGTGACAAAAGCTGACGGCGTGACCGTTTGGCGAGATGGCAAGGGACTATCATTTATTGATGTGGCGGCCAAGCCGTACTGGGATCATATTATTGCACTCGCGGTTGAAAGTTATAATCTTGGTTTTGATGAATTAAATTTTGATTATGTTCGCTATCCATCTGATGGTAATATGCAGGATATTGCGTTTCCGCAAAGTTATGCTGGTCCGCATGGGCGAGATAAGCAAGCAAACCTGGAAGCATTCTTTAGCTACCTCCATACTGCCATGAGTGATGAGACTCGGTTTGCTGCGGTCCGTCATGAACACACGGGTCGAGCAACGTCTACCCCCTGGACGTCGACAGATCTTTTTGGTATGACCACAACCAACTACGATGATCTCTCGATTGGGCAGGTGCAAGATCGAGCGGCCCCATACTTTGATTTTATTGTACCCATGGTGTATCCATCGCACTACCCGAAGAGTTTTTTAGGTCTAGGGAATCCAAATGATCATCCCTATCAGGTGGTATATCATGCGATGAAAACAGGCGTTGATCGTATGCAAGCATCGACGACACCAATGCAAGGGTTTTTACACAAACCCATCCTGGTAGCGGTTGGGACGAGTTCACCAACATTTTCCGGTCGATACACAAAGCCTGTGTTTGGGCCGGAAAAATTTCGTACCTGGATCCAGGATTTTGACTATGGAGGGGATTATGACGCAGAGGATGTGCGGGCACAGATTCAAGCGAGTTACGACGCTGGAGTGATGAGTTATATGGTGTGGGCGCCGTCAAATATCTACACCAAAGCAGCGTTTGTGCCACCACTCGCACCCGGATTGAATTTTTCGAGCACTCCAGACATACTTGAATAAGTTGGAGATAAAGGAGGGGAGCCCATGTTTGGCATCAGTCACGATACACCGATCAAGGAGTACTCGGTCGAACAGCTCGGGTGATTACTTGAAGTGGGCCACACGATCGTTGCGATCGATTCGTGTAATGCCTACTACGTTGTCCGACTCAAGCCGGCGCGAGTCGCTGCGGTATTTTGCCAGGTATCACCGTGGAAACGATTGCTATTACCAATGAGCGAGCGCTCGATGCGTTATTTTGTCGAGAGCAGTTTGATGTGGTGTGTCATCTGGCAGCGATGGCCGGGGTACGGTATTCACGTGAGGTACCGCATGCCTACACGACCACCAACATAGAGGGTACGCTCACACTCCTTGAATGCATGCGCCGGCATCATGTGTCTCGTATGGTATTCGCGTCTACGTCATCAGTGTATGGCGATACGACACCAGTTCCATTTTTAGAGACAGCACCCGGCGACAAACCAGTTTCTATTTATGCGGCGACAAAGCGGGCCGCAGCAATTACTGTACAAGTATCATCACCTCTACGGCATTGAAGCAACGTGCCTTCGATTTTTTACTGTGTATGGTCCGTGGAGTCGTCCCGACATGGCTATACTTAAGTTCGCTGAGCGAATGACGCGGAGTGAAGCGATCGAGGTGTATAACGAAAGCAGATATTACGAAGGCGGGTAGGATCCTTCGGTATCAGCCCCGGACGCAGTTACCAGTTGGCATGGGCCAGTTTGCGGATTGGTTTCAAGCCTTCTGGCCCACGTTTATCGACAGATACACTCTGATTTGAGGTGCTGGTACGGTATGATACAGGCATGTCTGATTTTAGACCGAAGACGGTCATTCTGTCGTCATCGCGCGATGATACCCCCACCCTTCATACTGGACTATTGATCCCGCAGTCAGTTTTGACGAGGCAGGCAAATGGGCATCCTCGTTGGCACCATGCCATGCGACTGGGAAGCCTTGCTTTGCTTGCGGTGTGTGTTGGTCTGCTTGCAGAGTTAGGGCTGAGTGGACTCGAGCGAAATTCACAACGTGCCACACCGCTCGTGACAATTTATGATACAAAACAGGATATCAGAACCCCGTTACCATGGGGGAGCCATGGCGCCCTGATGCAGGCGAGTTTTTTTACGGAAACACGCGATTCATTTATTGAGCAAAGTATCTCGTTTATCGAGGTTGACTTAGTAGCCATGCAACTTCGGTATTTTGAAGGCGGGGTCTTGCGTCTTAGTGTACCAATTGTGAATAAGGGAACAGCTGGTTCATGGTGGGAGACTCCGGCTGGTATTTACGAGACGACCGGTAAACAGACTGAACAATTTGCCACAGTGGCACAGACGATACTGCCATGGAGTATCGCGTTTGCGACTAATTACGCTATTCACGGTGCACCACTCTATCCAGATGGCCGGACCGTGGAGATGGATCGAGCCGAAGGTGGTATTCAATTAAAGACCAGTGACGCAGTACAGTTATTTGAACTGGTAGCACTCGGTACACCAGTCCTGGTGCATGATCGTCCAGAGGTAGCTCGTCCGCTCGTGTACGATGCGCCGCTTGTGGGAGTGACTGCAGCAGCGTACCTGGTCGCTGATCGTGAGACAGGCACTGTCCTCTCTGGTCAGGCTGTGAATGACGTGTTGCCGATTGCCTCGATTACAAAACTCATGACGGCCCTCATTGTCGCAGAAGAACTTGATCTCGATGCACGAGTACGCGTGACGGAAACAAACTTCGTCGCATCGCTCATCCCTCGTCTGGCAGACCGTAGTTCGGTATCGGTCTATAGTCTATTACAGTTACTCTTGGTTGAGTCGTCCAATGAGGCCGCTGAAGTACTCGCTGCTCAAATGCCGGCAGAAGCCATGGTGGCGGCGATGAATAAAAAGGCGCAAGCACTCGGAATGTCACATACACTGTTTGTTGATACTTCAGGCTTGTCGGCAGGGAATCAATCCACAGCGTATGATTTATTTTTACTCATGCGCCACATTCGAGAGCAACGTTCATTCATCCTTGATCTCACAAGCCGTGCAGCGGTTCGTACCGCTTACACCGCTGGAGAATTTGGTCCCCTCGTGAATTTTAATACGAGCACATCTACCAGTAGTTTTCGGGGTGGTAAAGTTGGAGAGACATTGGCGGCGCGCCAGACATCCGTGTCACTTCATGAGTTTCCAGCTCGTACCGCGACACGTGAAGTGGTCATCGTAGTACTTGGTACTGATGAACGAACTAAGGATATCGATCGACTTATTGAGTTTACTACTGAGCGGCTCCGATAGTGATATACTGGGTGTATGAGCACCTTTGATCCAGACAAGATTACTTTTTTTGCAAAGACAGATGCGCGTGGACAAGCGATTCCCTTTGGTATTAAGGCTAAGGACCGACAGCGGCACATGTACGTCGTTGGGAAGACGGGCATGGGTAAGTCGACTTTGCTTGAAAATATGGCGGCGCAAGATATCCAAAATGGAGAAGGGATGGCATTTATCGATCCACATGGTTCGGCCGCCGAAACACTCCTTGAGTATGTTCCTGAGCACCGCGTCAAGGACGTTGTATATTTGGCACCATTTGATCTCAATCATCCGATTGCGTTTAATGTGATGGAAGACGTAGGTCCTGATAAGCGACATTTGGTAGTGTCTGGACTCATGTCCACGTTTAAGAAAATTTGGGTTGACGCCTGGAGTGCGCGTATGGAGTACATTCTGACTAACGCACTTCTGGCTCTCATTGAGTATCCTGACACGACCCTCCTCTCGGTCAATCGTTTGTTTGTCGACAAAGCCTACCGTAATCAAGTGATCGAGTACATTAAAGATCCGGCGGTAAAAGCCTTTTGGACTGACGAATTCGCCAACTACACGGATCGGTTTGCCGCGGAGGCGCTCCCCGCTATTCAAAATAAAATTGGTCAGTTCACCGGTAACCCACTGATTCGGAATATCATCGGGCAGCCACACTCAAGTTTTGATATTCGAAAAATTATGGATGAGAAGAAGATTCTCATTATGAATCTTTCAAAAGGGTTGATCGGTGAGACCAACGCCAACCTCCTTGGTTCGATGTTGACGACTCGCATTTATCTCGCGGCCATGAGTCGAGCAGATCTATCGGTTGATGTCATGAAGACAATGCCGAACTTTTATTTTTATGTTGATGAATTCCAAAGTTTTGCGAATGCCACGTTTGCTAATATTTTATCTGAAGCACGAAAGTACCACCTCAATCTAATTATTGCGCACCAGTACATTGAGCAGATGGAAGAAGATGTTCGTAATGCAGTCTTTGGTAACGTGGGAACCACAGTGGCGTTTCGGGTTGGGCCGTTTGATGCGGAGGTACTTGAGACGGTTTTCTCGCCACGATTTCTGGCTCCCGACTTAGTGAATCTCGGTTTTGCACAAATCTATCTGACACTCATGATCGATGGTATCGGCTCACAACCATTTTCAGCGCAGACGCTACCGCCAGTGCAGCGTCCACCGATTTCTTGTCGGAACATGGTGATTGCGTCGAGTCGTAAACTATTTGCTAATGAGCGTGAAGCAGTCGAGGAGACGGTTGCTCTCTTGCATAATCCCGTGAAGCCAGAACCAAGTGCGAGTCGACGGACAGACACACGTCGCCCTCCCGCACAAAATGGTAATCGAACGAGTACGCAAACGAGTACCACTGCAAACCGACCGTCGACACCGCGAGTCGAAACGCCCGTCCGCGATGCCTCCACCTCTCCGAGCGTAGCGCCACCACCAAATCCATCAACCGCACCTAGTGTCACGCTAACTGAAGAGACATCACCTTCTCAAGTAGAGACTCCCTCTCAACCACCTGCGGTCGAGTTAGTGCCACCACGCAAGGTAGTGCCAGAAGACGGTGGTGAAGTGAGACGATCGCCACGCCCACATACGATGCCTCCCGCGCGCTCAATTCGACCGCCTGAGCGAACTGATCAAAAACGACGACCGATGAAACCTACCTCGTCCCCATCGCTGGATGACTTGCGGGCCATTTTAAAGCAAGTAAGCAGAAAAGATGAGGGTGAACTGTCGAAGCCAGTCCCTCGACCATCAGACAAGCCTCATTCACAATCTTCCGGACCCTCGCCAACATCACCTGACGCCCACTCACCCCAAGCAAGTGGTACTAAGACTCAAGCAACCCCTGCTGCTAGCCAGGTGAGGACCCCAGACCAATCTTCCCAACCCCCTCGGCCACCAGTCACCCCACACACGCAAGCGACATCAGCACCGAATCCTTCGTCACTAAAGTCCGCGCTTGCGGCCGTCATCAAGGAGGTGAATCAAGTGTCAGTCCCAGAGACCCATACCGGATCATCCGACCCTGAACCAACGCCGCCTATTTCGTCTTCACCATCAAGTATCCCAGCGGCTGGTAGTACTATAAGAGAGATCGAGACGACCACGTCAACTGATGCAAAGATACCGCAAACGGTTGACATCGCTCGGGTAAAACAGCTGTTGCGGTCGCCCCTTAAAGGACGTAACCCATTTGCCTAAACTCTATGCGTACCATCCTCAGTATCACCCTGTTTGTTGTACTGCCGATGATCTGCGAAGCGAGTGTTTCGTTTAGTGAAATTGCCTGGATGGGAAGTACTGCGTCAGCTAATCATGAATGGATCGAGCTCTACAATGCCGGGAGTGATGTGAGTGTCGAGGGGTGGCAGATCAGTGATGGACAAAATTTACAGATCTCACTTGCGGGTATGTTACCCGGCGGAACTTACAGTGTGCTTGAGCGCACGAGTGAGGCGTCGGCACCCGGTACTGCCTTTTTGATTTATACAGGAGCACTCGTAAATACGGGAGCCACCCTCACCCTCACGAGGGCGGACGGCACCATTGTTGATCAAATGGTCGGTGGAGAGAACTGGCAGGGGATCGGTGACAATGTCACAAAAGAAACGGGACAATATACCGCAAGTGGATGGGTGACCGGCCTACCGACCCCCGGGGCCCAAAATGTGACCAGTGGTACGGTGAGTGCGGCCGCCTCTGAACCCTCACCCATTTCGTCAGACACCAACCAAACGTTTGAGGCGGCAACGGTCACAGCCAGTAAAACACGCTCGAGTGCGAGCGAAACCGTCCGCCTAGAGCTGGCAGATGTGACCCTGACTCTTGCGGTGGACGCACAGTCCGTAGCATACGTACATCAAGCTATCGACTTTACCGTCACTCCATCAGGGATTGGTAAGACACAGCTTCATTCACTTACCTTTGAGTGGAACTTTGGGGATGGTGCAACGGCGACGGGAAAGACACCGACCCATGCCTATGCGTACCCCGGCAAGTACGTGGTCACCGTTTACGGGGCATTTGGACGACACAAACAAGTCGTTCGACATGAGATTACTGTCTTGCCAGTGTCTGTACAGCTTGATTTCGACGCCGATGGAACAGTACGTGTACACAACACTGCGCCGTACGAAATTGATATTTCTGGTTTTGTGGTGAGTGGCACGCGTCGCTTCACGTTTCCTCCACGCAGTATTGTGCTCCCTAATCAAACGATTACACTTCCGCCAGCTCGGGCTCGGGCGACGCTACTTTCTGGTGTATATATCCATGATACCGAGGGGGTGGTGGTCGCGAGCGCGGGTGGTAGTGCGGTGGTGGCCCCTGACTTGTCTCACGCTCTGGTAGCCCAGACACCGAGTGATCAGGTGATGGCAAGTGTGCACCCAGAGATACCAAGTACCCCAGTATTTCGTCCGACACCAGACGCCCGCGCGAATACTGCCTTCACGTTCGCGACATCATCTGCCCCAGCAGCTATACCAGGTACCACTACGCCTGCAGGTATGGTACGTGAAAGTATCTCCGAAACACCTCTTGCTGCTACGCCAGTGGTCGAGCAAACAGACGCTCGCTCACCCCGCTCACCCCGCACACCACTCACTGACTCTGCCGCTCTGCCGTATCTCGGTATGATTGCCTTGTTACTCATTGCAATTGGTGGCGTCTGGTTCATGCGGCCGCCGCAGGCGTAACGATCTTTCTCAATCTTTGGTATTATACGTGGCATGAAAGCAAGAGAGAAAAAACTGGTTGTCGTGACTGGTGGTGCGGGGTTCATTGGCTCACACCTCTGTGAGCGTTTGGTCGTGGAAGGGTATCAAGTGATTTCTCTTGATAATTACTTCACTGGGTCGGTCGCTAACCATGTGGCAGGTGTCGAGTACCGCACGGGACACACGAAAGATATCGCGACTCATATTCCGGAGATTCCCCAGCTCATCTATCATCTCGGAGAGTACGCCCGAGTGGAACAGAGTTTCGTAGATGTAGCGCTTGTTCTCGATAGTAATGTAATCGGTACGGCAGCAGTGCTTGAGTGGGTAAGGGCTCGACCAAATACAAAACTCGTCTATGCAGGATCTTCAACAAAATTCGCCGACGCGGGCATTGGTCGTGATCAAAGTCCATACGCTTGGAGTAAAGCCACGAATACAAATCTCGTACAGCGGTATGGCGATTGGTATGGGATATCGTATGCGATTACCTATTTTTATAACGTCTATGGACCTCGTGAGCGTAGTGATGTTGGGACGGGTACCCTGATCGGGATCTTTGCTGACTTAATCGCAAGCGGACAACCACTCACCATCCGCCGACCAGGCACTCAGCGACGTAATTTTACTCACGTGTATGACATCATCAGCGGCTTACTTTTAGTTGGAGAGCGCGGCCAGGGAGATGAGTATGGACTTGGACATCCTGACTCTTACTCCATTTTAGAAGTAGCCGAATTATTTGGATCATCGATTGAGTATCTAGAGGAGCGTCCGGGCAATCGCATGACATCAAGTGTGGACGTGAGGCGGGCGGAACTTGAGTTGGGTTGGAAACCGCAGTATACGCTCCCAGATTATATTGCCACACTGCCACGGTATGCCTAAAAAAATTCTTATATTCTCTCTCGCGTATTACCCGAAACACATAGGAGGAGCAGAGGTGGCAATTAAAGAAATTACTGATCGACTCGATCCTGCGCGATACGAATTTCATGTACTGTGTAATCGCTATGACGCAATGCTTCCAAGCGAAGAGCAGGTAGGAAATGTGTTTGTGCATCGGATAGGTATCACCACCAATAATCCAAGTATGGGTGATCTCCGGAAGTGGCCACTCCACCTGAATAAAATTATCTATCAATGGCAGGCTTTTCGCGAGGCCAAGCGCCTGCACTCCACTCACCATTTCGATGGGGTCTGGGCTATGATGGCCCACGCCACTGGTGTCCCCGCCGGACGTTTCAAACGAGCGTTTCCAGAGGTAAGGTACCTACTCACTCTCCAAGAAGGTGACCCTCCAGCATACATTGAAAAAAAGATGCGAGTGTTTGGGAGTTGGTTTCGTGATGCGTTTACACAAGCTGACTGTATTCAAGTGATCTCAAATTTTCTTGGTTTGTGGGCAAAGGGAATGGGATATGGAGGTGAACCACTCTTGGTTCCTAATGCTGTCGACACTGCTCATTTCACCCAGACATACTCAAAAGAGGTGTTGCAGGCCGTGCGGGATGAGTTTAAAGTCGCAGCGACTGATACCCTGCTTGTGACTACGTCGCGGCTCGTACCTAAAAACGCGGTTGATGATGTGATCGAGGCGCTGGTACATTTACCAGACAGCGTGAAGTTTATCGTATTTGGAACGGGACCTGAAGAAGCGCGTTTACAAGCCTTGGTAGCAGCGCGGGGACTCACTGACCGTGTCCAATTACGTGGACAGATTGGACACGCGGAAATGCCAAAGTATCTCAAAGCCTGTGATATATTCATTCGCCCCTCCCGCAGTGAGGGGATGGGTAATTCGTTTGTTGAAGCGATGGCAGCTGAGCTGCCGGTGATTGCTACCCAAGAGGGAGGTATTGCCGATTTCTTGTTTGATGCGAAGCGTAATCCTACACTACCCGCCACCGGCTTTGCGGTGGATGCTAATAGTCCCCAACAAATTGCAACGGTAGTGACACACATTATGAATAGTCCAGTCGAAGTACAGGCAACGGTTGCTCGCGCCAAGGCAATGGCAATCGCGACGTATGATTGGGATTTAATTGCAAACCAGATGGATGTAAAGGTATTTACTCCACTTTTCCAGTCATAACAATGTGCCGGTCGGGTGAGTTATAGTAACTACTATGTCAACACAGAAAAAACGGGTCGTGGTCATTGGCGGTGGGACAGGTACCCACACGCTACTTCGTGGCTTGTCTCGCTACCAAAAACAGCTTGACCTTACGGCAATTGTGACGATGGCTGATTCAGGTGGTTCGACTGGTCGTCTGCGTGACGAATTTGGGTATCTACCCGTGGGGGATGTGCGGATGGCCCTCGCGGCCCTTGCGAGTGATAGTGATGAACACGAGGCACTTGTGCGACAATTATTTATGTACCGGTTTGCCAAGGGGGACGGCCTCTCAGGACACACGTTTGGTAACCTGCTCTTGGTGGCGCTGACTGACATCCTGGGGTCAGCAGAGGCGGCGATTCGTGCAGCGGCTCGGGTGCTCCGAGTGGAGGGAAGTGTGATCCCGGTCACGACTGAGCCAGTGCACTTGAAAGCGATCTACAGCGACGGCTATGAGGTAATCGGTGAACATGAAATTGATGAACCACCTCATGACCGACACATGCACACAGTCGCTGATTTATCCGTCACACCACCAGCGATGGTGAACCCGCGGGCTGAGGACGCGCTCCTCGCGGCCGATCTCATTATTCTTGGTCCAGGTGATTTGTACACGAGTATCCTGGCGAACTGTGTGGTTGGTGGGGTGAGCGAGGCAATCCGGCATAGCACTGCACAAGTCGTTTACGTGAGTAACTTAATGACTCGGGCCGGTCAGACGGCCGGAATGGGAGTGGCAGCACACGTCACCGAGATTGTCCGGTACACCGCCAGACAACCGGATGTGATTTTAGTGAACACGGGGGTATTCCCAGTTGACTTGATCCAGAAGTACGAGGCTGAGGATGAGTATCCAGTAATTGATGACTATACCGGCGAATCTATGGTGATACGTACGGATCTGTTGGCAACCGAGACGGTTACGACCGTGTCGGGGGACACGGTCAGACGAAGCCTGCTGCGCCATGATCCTCGTCGTCTTGCGCGCAGTATTATGGATATTGTGACTACGTCCTAGTTCGTGCCTGATAGATAAAATGCTAAGATAGCAGAGTTATGAAACTTCTGATTGCGACTGGGCTGTACCCGCCAGAAATTGGGGGTCCAGCGACGTATGCGACTATGCTGGAGCAGTCCCTGCCGGGGCA
>CAYXOF010000014.1:0-4693 GCA_964466905.1 uncultured Candidatus Saccharibacteria bacterium
AGAAGGGTTTGATTGTCTGCATTTGCAAACCAAGCCACTACCTCGGTCGCGATGATATCACCAATGCCATGGATGGCTCGAATCTCATCTACGGTAGCGACACGCAGGGCGGGGACAGTCTTGAATCTCTCAGCCAATAACCGAGCTACTTCTGCCCCGACTCCATCGATCGAAAGTGCAATGAGTAAACGATCGAGTGGCTGGGTCTGTGCCGCCTTGATTGCAGCAATAATGTTCGCAGCCGAACGATCTTTCACCCCCGGCAGCGTGAGGAGTGCTGCTTTGGTAAGTGAAAACAAATCAGCAGCCGTGCGAATCATACCCGCGTCCAAGAGACGGTCGAGCAACTTTGGTCCGACCCCATCAATATTCAAAGCGGCCTTTGAGACGAAGTAGTATAACTTCTGACGCTGGATCACATCAGACTCCAGTGACACACAGCGATAGGCCGCACTCCCTACGATGCGTTCAATGCGCCCATCACCTCCACACTCTGCCACTCGGTCTGGAAAACAATACGCACGAGTTCGCGGTGGCCGCAACGCATGCATCACTTGAACAATCTCGGGAATGATATCACCCGCCTTACGAACCACCACGGTATCTCCGACCCGTACATCTAGTTCATTAATACGATCTTCATTATGTAAAGTAGCACGACTCATCATGGAGCCATCAATGAGCACGGGGGTGAGTTCAGCTACCGGAGTCACCACTCCGGTACGACCGACCTGCAGCACAATCCCCGTAACAATGGTCGTTGTTTCAACAGCTGGAAATTTATACGCAATACCAAACCGTGGTGCTTTGGCAGTATACCCAAGTACATGTTGGAGATGTACGTCATCTAGTTTAAGCACAATACCATCGATGCCATACGGTAGTTTTTTACGTTCTTTTTGCCAAGTCGTATAGAAGGTTCGCACTGCCTCGATCGATAGGCAGCGCTTCGTATCTTGACTGATCGGCAAACCGAGAGTATGCAATAGTGACAATTCTTCAAACTGCGTTCGCGGTACCGCTGTCTTTGTTGCTTGTCCATCAAACCTATCAATATCATACACCGTCAGTGACAACTTACGTGCGGCTGCGATTGCTGGATTTAATTGTCGAAGTGTACCAGCGGCTGCATTTCGTGGGTTTGCAAATAGTGGAGCGCCGTTAACTGATTGTTCAGCATTGATACGATTAAACTCATCTCGAGCCAGCCAAACTTCTCCGACACAAATAAGATCGACCGGTAGTGATAGTGTGTGTGGCAACACCGCAATCGTCCGAGCAGTGTGTGTCACATCCTCTCCGACCCGACCATCTCCACGAGTAGAGGCACGATAGAGTCGACCAGACCGATACTCAATCACGAGCTTTAGACCATCAATTTTATGCTCAGCGACCACTGGTAGGCTGGTGGTGTTCACGCCAGCCTTTTCAAGTAGTTTCGTCACACGCTCATACCATAAGACGAGTTCCTGATCAGAAAAAACCTTATCAAATGACCACTGTCGCACCACATGTTCGACCTTTTGAAAGGCTTCACTCGGTGCCCCTTCTACCACCGCCAAGACCGAATCCGTATTTGAAACTGAATCAGAATCAGTAATATCTACCCCGATCAGCACAGCGAGTTCATGCACGAGCGCATCATACGCTTCGTCAGATATCTCTGGCGCGTCGTCTTCATGATACTTTTTTTGATGATACGCAATGAGTGCCTGAAGCTGGGTCACTCGATCGGACGAGCGGGATGATTTCGGCATAATGCCTAGTATTGTAGCAGGACTTCACGTTCGACGGTACCGAACGCAGAAATTGTGTCACAAGCCCGGTTGTAACCGCGGACCGACGCAACCGTACAGCGAGCTCCCGCAGCACAGGTCTTGGAGTTACCATCTGGATACCCTGGCACTAAGCCACCCATATCCGTAATGGTCATCCCTGCTCCTGACTCGGTTGAAGAGGCTACTACCAAATTGATGGCGGAACATCGGCTCGGTGTACCCCAGGTAAACATGAATTCGTACTGGAAGGCTTCCCCATCTCCAGTCACATTTACAACCGTAGGGTCAGTCACCGCATTAGGAAATGTCCCTGACCCAAAACAAGCCAGTGTCACCGGATCACCTACCTCCATGGCAGCAGCTCGGTTACGACGCCAAAACTGTGCACACTCCATACCAGCATTAGCGGCGTGAAAGGAGATCTCCGAGTCACGAGCATTGGTGGCGAGCCGTACCTGTTTGACTGACAAATCAAGAATCGAAAGTCCAACCGAAATGACCACACCAACGACAATCAGTGTCATCAAGAGCGCAAAGCCGGTCTCAGAGTGGTTACGGTGTTTCATAAATGTTAAAAAGATAGCTTTCCACTTCCGCTACTTGCTCCGCCCGAATTGAACCCGTTCGCCACGTCACCCGAGAGATAACTCGCACCTCTCGTCCTGCAACATCGGGTATCAGTTGGATACTGCGAGTATACGGAGTAATCGGTTTTGTGCCTGCAAGCGGTGTCGCCGTGATGTAACCTGTTGAATCATGGGTATAGCGAGCACGGTTATCACCGGTACTCAGATCAAGGTAGAGTTTACAATTACCGGATGAACACAATGTGGGAGTAGCGAGTTTTCCACTATTGAGAATCTCTAAGCCACACCCCTGTGGCTGCATACAACGAAGCAAAGCACCGCTCGCATCAGTAAAATCCGCCCATGGGGTACCAGGGGTCGCAAAATGCTCGAGCAACAAATCGTCACGGTACTTCTGCACCAACTCGACCCCTTCCTGAGCCAAAAAGAACGCGACGACCTGTTCACTCGCAAAACTGGTACTTTTGGCAGTCGAAGCAGAAATCGCGAGCGGGCCAATAATCACAAGTAGTAAGATTGTGATCGCGACGAGCGTTTCAACTAAGCTAAAACCTGATTGTGTTGATGGTAATTTCATAAGTCTAAAACACGTTGTGTGACAGTCGTCTGTACGTAAAATGAGCGAGTGGACGCGGCCGTCTCGGCGGCCTCAATAAAAATAGTGACCGTCGCCTGCTCATCATCTCCCACTTCCTGGGGATCACTCCCCGTGACCCAAAACTCTGCATTCTTAATATAGAGACCGGATGAGACAATTGATTGTGGTGCTAGATCCCCCACCTTACGCAATATCTCCCCGCGATCAGCATCGAAAAAATAAAGGATGCGATCAGCCCCGACCGTAATACTGTTACCGCCCTCAATAAACGACACGCCTTGTAGTTGCCAGTCAGTCTCGTTACCATCCGGACAATCCTGCGTCGAGTCACCCAATCGGGCATCAAGATCAGTACTTGATGCAAAAATATTATTTGGCCCGCCCGCATTGTAATTTGGCCGAGCGTCACAATAATAATAGTACCCGGTACGAATTTCACGCGTCATACTATCAAGCGCAAAGGACAGATTCGTCATGATACTCTGCTGACTCTGTAGTTGCTCATTGCCTGCAATCAGGGATAGCAATGCTCCGACGGCAATCGTAATCACGACCGAAAAGACGGCGAGTGAGACGATCATCTCGATCAAGGTAAATCCAGCGCGATAGACAAATAACATCATACTCATTGTACCGCAATCTGCCCGGTAGAGGTGATCTCAAGTGTGCGTACATCACCTGGTCCGGTGCCTGAGTTACCCACTAGTGCAATATCAACCTCAATCCGATCAGCCGCGAGCTCACCCGCGGTATCATAGAAACGAGCGTCGAAGTTTGGTCGTTCAAAGAGCACGACGAGTTCTGTTCCCGTAATGGTATCTCCACCAACTGCCCGCACTGCCCGAATCTCAAACCGTCGATCGAGCCTACCCTGAAAACCAAATTGCTCGCCTGCGTCATACCACTCGTCATCATCGGCATCACGGAAAATATTATACGTAACATTGTTTGGGGTGGCAGCATTAAAATACAAGCCATACCGGTCGCGAAATGATCCAGTGTCACCGATGGCGCTCACCGCATAGAGTTGCACCTCACGCGCCTGGAGTGCAATCTCATAGGCTTGACTTCGAAGGAGCACTGCTCCATTAAAAGAACTTTGTCGTACAAAAATCACACTCGATACGAGTGCCATGATCGCAATACTCACCATGAGCTCAATTAATCCGAAGCCAGCACGGGACTGACCTTGCAGAGGCTGATTACCATGTAAAAAGGGAGAGAACATTAAAGTGAAGATAAAATACCGAAAGTGCGCTCGCAATCAGAAACGGTGCAAACGGTACTGCACTTTTCATTGTAAGCTGTGTGGTGCGAATTTGTAAGGCTGGTTGTCCCCCGCCGTAACGTTGCCACAAGAGCAGGGCGACACTGATGATCGCGCCAATCCAAAAGGATAAGACCACAAACGAAAACACCAGTGATGGCCCCACAAGGAGACCAAGCGGGAACGCGAGCTTCACATCTCCAAACCCAAGCCAGGTCCCGTGTGAAATTCGCCACAAGAATAGATAAAACCCAGCTCCGCCAACCGCCGCGAGCACCCTCAGCGGGAGAGTATCAACCAGTCCTGGCATTTCCCATACCTGGTAGCCAAGCCACACCGCAACTACCACCGTGAGGGCGATGGTGAGGCCGTCGGGAATAATAAAATGGTACAGATCATAGACGGTGATAACGACCAAAATGGCACTTATTAACCATATAATCAGTAGTGCTGGAATAGTCTC
>CAYXOF010000014.1:4793-17563 GCA_964466905.1 uncultured Candidatus Saccharibacteria bacterium
CTGACCCACCTATAAACAAAACCACCCTCGTGAGGGGGTGGTTTTGTTTATTATTAGTGAAGTAACTTACTTAACTACACGTCACGTCTGTAGCAGGGTTAAGCGCACCAACTGCTGTTCGTCCTGCGAATCCTGTACTATCCACACACCACGCTGAGGTTGTAGCATTGAGTGGAGCAATAATCGCCCATCCACCAGCAACATCATTACATGTTACGGCAGTGGCAGTAGACACTGCATCTCGAGCAACACTTGTCACTGCTCCATTAGCATTTTGGGCGGCAGCGGTCAGATCTTGCACCTGTCCATCTGCACATACGTTCGCGTATGTGAAGCCATCCTGGTTGTAGACAATCTCAGCTTGTGATCGAGCGTTACCAAGTGACTGTTGGATCGCTGCGTCACTACCACTATCTCGTGCATCGTTAAGTGAGGCAAGGACCACTGCGGCTAAGATACCAATGATCGCAATTACGACGAGGAGTTCAATCAGGGTGAAGCCTCGTTCTAACATTTTCTTCATAGAGTTAATTTAATATTGAATAATGCGTCAATCTTTCAGGTATCAGCTGCGCACCTGAAACATTGTCGCTCGCGTACGTTGTACCGTCGCTCGATTAATTATACGATTAGCTGAAATACAATACTGCCATGCGTGGGGACAACTCTACTCTAAAAATGAACGTTCTAGAAAGAACTGGAGAGGTTATAGATTGGCATCAAGACTGATGCAAGAAGTACTCCCACGCCAAGACCCAAGAGTACGATCATCGCTGGTTCAATGAGACCAATGAGGGTATCGACTGCGTTATTTACCTCCCGACGGTAGAAATTAGCGAGGGTGGTAAGGATGTCTGCTAGACTTCCCGTCTCTTCTCCCACCTTTGCCATCTGGGCCAGCACGCCAGGAATCTCAGGGTACTCACTGATCGAATCAGCAAACGATCGTCCGCCTTTTACTTCACTTAAGGCCGCTTCAATAATTTCTTTATAAACTTTATTATCTACCACATCAGCCGTTACCTCTAGCGCTTGGACAATTGAAATACCACTTGAGAGCATGGTTGCCATGTTGTCACAAATACGCGTCAAGAGGAGCTTACGCTGGAGATCTCCCAAGTACGGGACCGAGATAATAAATTCATCAATCGTCCGTTGGCCTACCTCAGTCCGAGAAAATCGCCAAAACCCAATACTTCCCGCCGCCAGCGCCACTAAGATGACCCCGATATAGTTGACCATGAAGTCAGAGATACCAATCACGATGCGCGTATAGATTGGCAATTCTTGTCCTGAGTCAGTGAGGATGGTCGCAATACTCGGAATCACGAGCGTAAGCATGAGACCCATCACTGCAAAGAAAATGGCCACTACGAACGCTGGATACACCAGGGCATTCCGTGCCTTTGAGACGATTTCGTATGAACGGTCAAGGTAATCAGCGAGGTACAGGAAGGATTTCTCAAGTGATCCTGACTCCTCGCCAGCACGTACAAGATTGACATAGAATGGCGAGAAGATGGCAGGGTGTGCGGAAAGGGCACGTGAGATGGAGCTTCCCGCCTGTAAATCCTCGACAATTTCGTTCATGGTATTTTTGAGCTGCGGATTTTCTATCTCTGCTGAAAGGAGGCGAAAGATACGGAGCGGGGATACCTGGGCTTGGAACAGCGTCGCAATCTGCCGTGACAAGATCACCACCTCTTTGGTAGAAACTGATTGGAAGATCGCAAAGTCAGTATTCAAGACCGATAGAACGTTGCCTTTGGTTTTCACTTCATCGATAGACAAAATGGTGTAGCCGCGCTTCTGGACTGCGGAAATCGCGGCGTCAGTTGAAGATGCCTCTACAGTACCTTCGCGTTGGATATTGGCGTTATCGAGTGCAACGTACGTAAAGAGCATAGTACAATTATTATATCAGACGCTCGAGACCTTTTGGATTCACGGCATAGGTAAACGCATTCTCCGGAGTAATGTCGCCACTCTGGACCAGGCGAGCGAGCGAGCGATTCATGTCAATCATTCCCTGCTCAAGACCCGTTTCAATCACTGACGGGATTTCATGTACGCGGTTCTCACGAATGAGGTTACTGACTGCAGTGTTATTAATCAAGAGTTCATAGGCAGGTACTAGTCCGCCTGCAATGTGTGGAATCAGTCGCTGGGAGAAAATTGCAATGAGTGAACTAGCGAGCTGCACCCTGATCTGATCTTGCTGATTCCCTGGAAAGGAGTCGATGATACGGTTAATGGTTTGTGAGGCGTCGTTGGTATGGAGTGTGGAGTAGACCAAATGACCAGTTTCAGCGGCAGTCACTGCGGTAGAAATAGTTTCTGGATTACGCATTTCTCCGACGAGAATAACATCGACATCCTGTCGAAAAGCCGCGTTGAGGGCAGTCTGAAAGTCTACCGTATCAATACCGACTTCTCGTTGATCAATGAGTGATTTTTCTTCGGTATACACATACTCAATCGGATCCTCAATAGTAACGATATGTTCAGCTCGAGTTTGGTTAATCAGATTAACCATTGCTGCGAGCGTCGTGGACTTCCCTTGCCCCACCGGCCCAACGCACAGAAAGAAACCTTGTGAGCGTTGGGTAAAGCTTTCTAAAATTGGAGGCAGATTGAGTTCAGCAAAGGTCCGAATGACATTTGGAATCAATCGGAGAGCAATCCCCATCTTACCCCGCTGAAAGAAGGCATTGCCTCGAAATCGCACCGCTTCGGTGTTCTCATATGAAAAGTCGACTTCTGAGCGAGTGAGATATCGATCGTATTGATCACTCCGCATAATCACTTGAGCAAACGCATTAACATCACTTTCGGTCAAAATCGGTTTTTTCACGAGTGGAATCAGCGTACCCGACACACGAATGAGCGGATGGGCTCCGACTGATAAGTGAATATCCGAGGCTTTCTCTGCAACAATGAGGTCGACCAACAACTGTAATTCTTTTTTATAGTCAACTGCCATATTATTTTTTATGTTTATCCATAATTTTCTCCACCTTATCCACTACTTCACTCGGAATCACAGACGCCTTAATGATATAACCAATCGCTCCGGCCGCTGTAGCTTCATCGATATCAGCTTCTTGTCCCTGGTTTGACAAGACGATACATCCCCCGACCTGACTCGCATGGTCACGCATGATGTGTCCCACCAGCTCTGTTCCCGTCATCCCTGGCATAATCATATCAAGCACCACAACATCATACGTATTACCTTGCTCAAGCTTCGCAAGCGCAGCGAGCGCATGTTCGGCACTATCAATCTCATGTCCACACTGAGAAAACTTAATCGCGTACATATCACGCAAGAATACATCATCATCAACGAGTAGGACTTTCATTTGATTTCATTATATCCTCAGTCAACTCCGCTTCGAGCTGGTTATCGACAGTACTATCAGGAACTCCCTCCTCGCTTGATGGTGCCTTCTTCTCAGTCTCGACCACAGCCTCCTCAACTGGATCAGCAATTTCTTCGAGCATCGTCTCCAAACCAATCTTCGTCCCAAACGCATTCATTTCCTCGTACGGGATCTCGTGATTCAAAGCCTTGATAATTGCATCTTCTTGGAGCGTCATGAACCCATGTTTACGTGCCTCTACAAAGATTTCTTCTTCCGAGGCATTACGAAGAATCATCTCCTGCATATTTTCATTAAACTCAAGAATTTCCATCACCGCAGTACGTCCTCGTAGGCCCGTCGCGCACTGTGGCGTTGGCTCTGGATGCACAATCGTCTTCCCGGTCGGGATTTGATTACGATACTGAGGCGGTAAACTAGCAAATGTCTCGTCCATCATCATTTGCATACTTTTATCAATCGGTTCTTCAATGCCGGTACCTTCAAATACCCGTCGCGCGAGACGCTGGGCAATCGCGAGCTTCAAGGTCGGTGCAATAAGGTACGGATCTACCCCCATATCAATCAGACGTGGCACAACGCCAATAGCATTATTGGTGTGAATTGTTGACAACACTAGGTGACCTGTCAGCGCTGCTTGAATAGCTAACTGAGCAGTTTCCTTATCACGAATCTCTCCCACCATGATGATATCAGGATCTTGACGTAGGGCGGCACGCAGGCCATGGGCAAAGGTGTAGCCAATTTCTGGTCGTACCTGTGACTGACTCACACCCTCAATATTGTACTCAATCGGATCTTCTAAGGAGAGCACATTTTTGGTGGCTCGATCTACCTCAGATAACATTCCATACAGCGTGGTGGATTTTCCAGATCCGGTCGGACCAGATATCAAAATAATCCCGTACGGCTCTTTAATTATTCGTCTGATTTTATCCAGGTATTCGGGGCGAATACCTGCTCCCTCAAGCGTTCGCACACCACGTTCATTATCCAGAATACGCATAACAACCTTCTCGCCATGATTCGTCGGTAACACTGATACACGAAAATCAATTTTTCGATCATCAAACGTCGCAGAAAAACGACCATCCTGTGGCTTCCGTCGCTCATCGAGTCGCATGGAAGAAAGAATTTTCACGCGCGCCGTCACTGCCATGTGTACATTCTTGGGTAACTCAAGGCTGGTAGCGAGTACACCATCGACTCGAAAACGCACCACTACTTTCGCTCGGTTGGGTTCAATATGTATATCTGACGCACCTCCATCTACTGCGTAACGCAGGATTGTTGCAACGATTTTAGTCACTGGCGCATCCTCCTCAATATGCTCTAGGTTGTCTTTTTTCTCTGCAGCCGACTCTTCGGAACTCGCAGCGATCTCGGCATCAAGTTCAGTTTCAAGTGATTCAAGCGCATCATCGACATCTCCTTTTAGATTAGCGTAATAATTGTAGGCACGAATAATATCGTCCTCAAGCATGTATACGAGACGATACCCGAGATTGTGCTGCGAACTAATGAAGTTTAGCGCCTCCTTCAGCTGTAGGTTATCTGGATCATTTGTTCCTACTACCAATAAATCATCCTCTACGAGGAGAGGCATCATATGATAATGTCGAGCAGATTCTTCAGGGACGTATCGTAGAATATCCTGCCCGACCGAAAACCCCTCAGGAATCTCGAAAGCTGGAATACCGTAATACTCTGCCATAAAGGTACGTGTATCGGCGACGGACATGCCGGCCTCAATAAATACCTTTTCGTATGAGCGGTCACCGGCGGCGAGGAGGGCTTCAGCTTGGCGAATGAAAGCTTCGTTCACCCCACCACGCTCACTGAGCTGTTGTAGTGGGTTCATGGTGTTATAGCTGATTATCTTGCAATGAAACTGGTGGGGGTTCAGGTAGGTCAAATGGGTTCATACGTCCCTGCTGTCGTGGAATGATGTCTTCTCGATATGATACTAGAGATTGGAAGCGATAATCGTCAAACAAAGAGGTGTCGAGCTTAATCGCTGACAACTGCTCACGTCGTTCAATAAACACTTGTGTGTTCATGAGCATACTCTCCATCATGGCGTCATTGGTGCCAAACATGAGCGGATCAGCTTGCTGTGAATAGAGATAATATCCAGCAAAAGCTATAGTAATGATGCCGAGCGCTATGGTGATGTTTTTGAAACCTGAATTCATACTAATCTCATTAACGTCTACGGTTAACCGGCGCGGCAACTTCTGGGCGTGGCAAGTGAGCATGTGTCACGAGCTGCATCGTCGCAGTCATGAATGATCCTTCAAGCGGCTGCATCGTCAGTGTTTGTATATCGAGTGGGTAATTATTTTTCTCAACGAGCAACAGAAATGCTTTGATTTGCTGATAACTCCCCTCGACTGTTATCTGAAATGCGTAACGAGTAGTAGGAACAGTTGCGCTCCGTTCAGCGTCAAGCTGCATATTAGTAGTCTGGACTGGAGCGACAGTTCGTAGGATTAAACCTGAAGATTCAGCCATGGATTGTAAGTCACGAGGAACCGCCACAGTGTCAACAGTATCAGGTATGTACGTTAGTAGGGCGACCCGATCCTGAGCTGGAATGGCTAACATGTTATCCAGTAGTTGTTGTAATTGCTGATTAACACCAGAAACCTTATCACGTTCTGCTCGATAAACTGATATATCATCTTGAATTTCACCGATCGTACTGAAGGCTGGTTGCACGTACGCAAAGACGATACCAATCGCAAGGCCTAACATGATAATTTGTGTAAATAATCCGCTGGGAATCATATGCTTTCTGAATTAACGTCAGGTCCGCTTTCGACCTCAATCCCGTCAGTACTCACATCATCAATTAGGGCGTCGTCTGCCTCGGCAGGCAAAGGAGTGTCAGTTATTATACCTAATTCAAACACTTCAGGCGGAACAGGATTGTACCCGACTGTCCCAAGATCAACCGTTAGAATGGTGCTGAAGTTTACCTGTGATTGTGGCGAGAAGATTTGTGAGGAACCAGGTTTTAACAACTCTTGTAGTGTTGAATCTTTAATCACGAGATCAGTGACTTCAATATTTGCGATAGAAGGATTTTGTTTCATGACTTCTCGCTGAAAAATCACTGAATCAAATGAGTCAGTTTCGATCTGTGCAGTTACCACCAAACGAGCATCTTGCTCCCGTTCAAGTGAAAAACTTGCAAACTGTGCCGTTGAAATTGTGCTCTGCTCGATAATATTGAGGAGTGACGCAACTGAGACAGTCGCATTGAGTCGTTCTTTTGCTTGTTGTAATCTGGTATTGAAAGCAGTCACCCGTTCCATGTCAGCCTGGCTAAAACTAGCTATTTCAGCATTGAGTGCAGCGATCTCGGCGTCTAGTTGACGATCAACTACTTGTCTATAAATGAATACTCCGAGCGAGGCAACAAGTGAAGCAAAAATGAGGATGTAACTAACAAATGTAAAAACATACACCTGGCGCGACCTGGCGCGACGGGCTTTTTTTACTGGGCCACGCTTTGGAATGAACGAATTGTTAGGAACATCTACCATAGAGATATTATACGCTGGTTAGAAACGAAATGTTCTGTTGCGGGTGTGGAAAGATTATTCATACAAACGCAATGCTGCCCCGAGTGCTACCGTGAAAGATGGGCCAAATTCTTTCAGAGCATCCTCCATGAATGCGGGGTACGCGACTTTTGCAAATGGATTAGCAGAGATTACTTCTCGTCCGAGGGCAGCCGCGAGCTGCTGAGATACTCCACCAAATAAAGCCCCGCCACCTGAAAGGTAGACATGGGGGATCCCGACTCCAGTCGTCCGTTCGTATTCTTGGATGACTTGAGCAAACTCAACAAACGCACGGTCAAAACTAGCTTGATACGCTCGCTTTATCTCTGCTACCTTTGGGTGCTTTAGCACGTCACGCTTCACGAGCTCTGCATCATCAAACGATATGTCAAGCACCTGCATGATACGTTTTGTAGCCAACGCGCCACCTGCTCGAATACGATGCATTCGCATCAATTGACCATTTTTAGCCAGATAGAGTTTACTCGAGACTGCACCAATATCGATAATTGCTAAATTTGGCTCTGTATCATTAAAAAGTGCTCGAATCGCACTAAAGCACTCAATTTCATTGAGTGTTTCTTTTAGTCCTGCAAATTGCATAAGCACCTTAAATCGTTTCAGGGCGTCATTTTTGATGGCCGCAATCAGAACCCCGCGGGGTATTTCGCCGGTCCCACTGACCGTCTGATCAAGTTCAACGAAATCTAGCGTCAACTCACTAAGTGAAGCAGGGATCACTTTGCGTGCCTCCAGTCGTACCATTGGTTCAATATCAGCGTCCTTACGGGCAGTAATAACAGCGTTGGTGATGAAGCTTGCGGACAATGGCATTGCAAAGACCGCGGACTTCGCTTTCACTGCAGATTCACGAATAACATCAACCAACGCAGCTTGCTCTTGATTCGCTTCTAATACAACGGACTGTCCCAATGGCTCACCTACGTAGGGGCCGAGCTGCAGCTCTCCATATGTCATGAGGGTCAAAACCCCACGCCGATCCTCGAGCTCAACTACTTTAATCGATGACGAACCAATAT
The DNA here is from genome assembly GCA_964466905.1 of uncultured Candidatus Saccharibacteria bacterium. Classification (GTDB taxonomy): domain Bacteria; phylum Patescibacteriota; class Minisyncoccia; order Phycocordibacterales; family UBA918; genus OLB19. Next base: position 12,789 of record CAYXOF010000014.1, read on the forward strand.
CGATGCCTACCACCCGCGATTCGCGTTTTTTGATAGCAGACGAAATGAGCTTCGCAAATACAGACATAGAACTTTGCTATATTTTACCACGAACCAGCCGTATACTTAGCATGCACACGTATGGATATCTTCACCACCATCATTGATCTCATCGCCCCGCGCCGCCCAAGCCAGGTAATCGTGGATACAATTACTGCAGACACCGTGGTTGACCTGATCCAGATACAACACATACAACACACCACCTGCTTACTGCCCTATCACCATTTGACTGTCCAATCACTCATCACCGAAAATAAATTTCATCACTCGCTTACTGCTCGTACTCTGCTCGCACACGCTCTCTCCAACTGGTTAGCAAAACATCTTCCACGAACATCTATTTGGCTTGTGCCAATTCCGCTCAGCCCAACTCGCGAATCAGCTCGTGGCTATAATCAGGTGCAGATCATCACAGAACTCGTCGCACGGCAGCATCAACAATCTCAGACAGTGCCATTACTCATACGAACGCGGGACACCACACCCCAGACGACACTTGGGCGCACCGAGCGGTTGCAAAATATGGGTGACGCATTTTCACTCGCACCTGATAGCGGTCAGTGGCTTAGAACACCGCCAGAAGTCATTATTGTCGTTGATGACGTACTCACGACTGGAGCCACTATGGCTGCCGCTCGGGCCACACTTGTCACGCACCTCCCTCCTACGACAACACTACGCGCCCTCGCTATCGCGCACTAATTTTTGAACCTTTTCTTTTATGTATTTTGCACTCGTCTAGAGTCAACCGTTACTTCTTTATTGGGCAATAACAAAGTACGCTGAAGTGTATCGAGACACCTTTAGCACCGACTTACGTGGCTGACTGTCAGCTAATTAGCCACTCCATCAAAACTGGTTGGGGGTGGCGGAAGGTTTGGCAGCACCTGTGGTGGTACCGACTGAGCGGTAAGCGGAGTCGCCGTCTGGGTGATTTGTAATTGTAGTGCTGTAAGCAACTTCACCAGCGCATCAAGCTTGGCCAACAAGGCTGAACGTTCTTCTGTCGGCGAGGTTGCCACCTCCGCTGCATAGGTAAATGGTGTACTCATGGCAACTATCATCAGAGCAATCACACAACATCCAATAGCGCGTTTAAACATATGTGTACATTAACTTATTTAGCGTAATGGTGACATTATACAGTATGTACTACCGATCACATTCACTCCTTCGGTACAACTCGTCATCAATACGAGTACTCAAGGACTCGAACCTTCCAGATCATCCAATATTGAATATGTAGCACTTAACGGAACGTGGCTGTCCCACCATCAAACGTAAACTCGAAAATTAATTCCCCTTTCGGAGTAAAGAAATATGATTGCGTTTCTGTAAACACTTTAGCGAAATCCCGTTCTTGCGAATCAGGACAAAACATTCTCGTCATCGCCATTGGGCCAAACGTAATTTGGTTACCATCTTGTTCATACGTTCCACTCATTGCATTACAGTCTGTGGTGGCAGATACTGATCCATCTCCATCAAACGTGAGCGTGAACACCGCTGTCTTATTTGGAACAAACTCGATGTCGTTGTTGTATTCTGTCCTTACCCACATCCATGTCTTCATATCTAATGTCATATTGCTTGGATTGGCCTCGCCTTCGAAGTTCTGTACCACCTCTCCAAAAGTCATAGAATCAACATCAAATTTCAGCCAAACACTTTTGCCAACTGAAGGTCGTTCTGATACGGACTGATCAGCCTCTCTGTCCGCATAATTAACCACAATGACATTCTGGTGATCAGGATTTTGACTTACTTCAGTTGACTGCGGAGCAATGCGATCTCCGATGAAATAGGCGTGTGATCCTATCCAGCCAGCTTCAGTATGGAGTGCTGCGACAGCATAGAAAAACGTGCCTGTGCCACCTGTCTCTCTCGTGAGCAGAAATACACCATCTTCACGACCATCATCATTGAGATCTGTACGCGCTTCGTTGCCGAAGTACCGGGTAGTTATTTTTGAAACAGAGCCTGACGCTGCAACTGTTTCAGACACACCGTCGATAAGCACCACTTCTTTACCCTCAATAATATAGGTGGCATTTTTAGGATTTAAAATTATTTCGGAAGTGTCAATTTTATTACCATCGACATCATAACCAGGTTGTGCAGCCAAGTAGTTAAACTTGTAGATGCCAGCTAGAGCTAGCAATACTACAATCGCAGCGAGTGTTCCAAGTATAACAAATATCGTTTTTTTCATAGTCTGAGTATAGCAAAGTTTAAATCCCTTTAGAGGTCAGAACATTACTTGCTCGGTTCCCAAATTGGATACGTTAGTTCGCTTCGATCCTAACATCTCTCAATCATGCTTCGAATCCCAGTGTGTGTGACATTTTTTCACGCACTCATCCTCTGGGCAAAAAACCACTCGAGAGATGGTATTTTAACGTGCGGGCTATATGAGTTAAGTGCCCCACAGGCAAAGCCTTATAAGGCTATTCTAGCATTTTTTGACTAGATCAATTTAGGTATGCGGGTCAGCGGGTAAACCGGTTATGTTTTAGTTTAACTATTTTCTCAACAAGAGATAATTTACCCGTAGTAATCTTGCTGATTTTACTCAACGCCTTCCTCCTCTAAAGTTTCATTAACGCTGTCTACCACTTGGGTTTTATAATTATTGGCTTCGATTGTTTGTTGAACCTCCAGAATTGAAATAATGGCTTCTTTTGTGTCGCTATCGACCAAAGCTTCGTCTACATCAAGAAGGTGATACTCGACGGAGTCTCTCTCAAATTTCTTAGTTGTACTTGCGCTTACATATTCTCCAACTTCGGTGATTTGATCACTTAGATACTCATTTACAAACTCAACAGATTCCTCACTGACAAAATCTTCAACAGTATCGTTAATTGCGTCAGTTGTAGCTTCCTGGGTTTCATTAATAACTTCTAACATTTCGGTTGACTCGGTAATTTCTTTTGCAATTTCAACTTGTGCTTTTATGACACCAGAAAGCTTTTTAAGGACTTCAATTTTATCTTCGTAGGAAATACTTTCTGAATCTGTTTCTTCGAGTGTGGTAATTACATCAGTTACATGTTCATGAACTTGGTCCGTTAAATATACCAAATCCTCAGGCGTTGTATCTAAATCCTGACTCACTATTTCTTTAATTTCTTCTAGTCGATTTTCCATGAGACGGATGTTGTAAGCCACCCGCTCCTCTGGAGTGATTTTAGTAAGAGCAATCATTTCTTCAACGACGTGCACTTTCATGGCATAGAGTGGCTCACCTGGGAGACTATCTTGTGAAGCATATGTGGTAACCACAAACATGATCAGTAGTGAGGCAAACGACACGGATCCACGAAGTACCCATGATGTCCATGGCGAAGGAATGGATCGCTTTTCATGCGTCAGAGATTGCGATGCCTGCACAAGAAGCGCCGATTTGATTGACGCTTTTTCATGTGAGGACAGTGAAAATTTTTTCCCGCCCATAAGCAATTGTTCTATGTCGTTATCTGTTTTCATGTTGTTTGTGGCCGTCGTTCGTATGTTTGCTTCAAGGCTGCAATACCTCGCTTGATACGCATGGAAATATTCGTCTCATTCTCATCTAGTATAAAGGCAATCTCCTTAACAAGCAGGTCATCAATATACCGCATTACTAGGACGGTGCGATAGGAGTCCTTAATCATATCAAGGTGCTCCATAAGTTCTGTGTGTTCTGCGTGAGTACCTGTCATACTGTGTTCGTCTTTGACTTCAAAACCAGTTTCTTCTAAAGAATCAAGTGAAGCCTGAGACTTTTTGGTTCGGATTTCGTTTATGAAAAGATTCTTCGCAATACGATACAAGAACGCTTTTTCGTTTTCAATCGTCTTATCGAGCATGACATATTGCCATGTCTTCAAAAAGACTTCTTGCATTAATTCTTTTGCACGCTCGTTGTCACCTAGTCGATGGTAGAAATGCCGCCAAATTGCATCGGCGTGGGTGTCATAGAGCTTCTCGAACCAAATCAATCGTTTATCCATATATGTAGACACAGGAAACGGAAAAACCTCACACCTGTGCCGGTGATGACGTTTTTACGAGCACTTTATTACTACTGTGAGATTTTACGTTGAGCTGTGTCTTTAGAGGTGTACGGACGCGTACCTTGATTAAAATCGACGCAATTATTACGAAAATACTTATAAAATTATGAAATTAAACAAATTTAAAAAAGGTGCGGTAGGCGGAATGCTCGCACTAGCACTTTTGACCTCTGCAGTCCCTGCACCTCGTGCAGAAGCTGCAACCTTACAAGATCTGCAGGCGCAAATACAAACGCTCTTGGCCCAAATTCAGGCACTTAAAGCTCAAATACCAGGATCAAATAATATCGGCTCATGTAATGCATTTGCAATCGATATGACACTTGGCCGTTCTGGTATTGATGTTACTAACCTACAAAACTTTCTAATTAGTCGAGGACATAACATTCCCGCAGGTGCCACTGGGTACTTCGGCGAGCAGACGCGTTCAGCGCTCGCACAGTTCCAGTCACAAAATGGCATCAGTCCTGCAGTTGGATACTTCGGTCCACTAACTCGTGGCAAGGTAAATGCACTTTGTGTCGTAACTCCGACACCGCCGTCAAATCCAGGTAACACTAATGGTAATAATCCTGGGACAAACGAACCAAATCAACCAGGTTCAATCTTGCGAGGAGAGGGTGATCTGAATACGGTAGAAGTTGAAACAGCAGATGACACTTCAGTCCGAGAAGC
>CAYXOF010000015.1:0-1639 GCA_964466905.1 uncultured Candidatus Saccharibacteria bacterium
CGCAAGTACAAAACGACCAAGACCAAATGTGGGCTCTATCACGTGCGGGATAGTTTTTTCATTTGTCACCGGATCGAGGTAGCGCATATCAGTCCCACTTTTCTCCATATGGTTCTTCAGATCATAATCAGTTCGGTACGCAATGCCCCCAATCTCCTTAAAACCAAATGGATACTTGAAATAAAAATCCATCGTACGTTTACTGTAGTGCGCTCGATCATGCTCATCCAATTCCACTTCTTTGTAATCATCACCCGTAAATCCGAGCGACCAAAAAAAAGTATGGTATTCAGAACGCCAGTATTCAAACTGCGCTTGCCATTCATCGGCTTGAATAAAGTATTCAAATTCCATAATCTCAAGTTCGCGGACGCGGAAAATATAATCCCGCGGGGCAATTTCATTGCGAAACGATTTGCCAATCTGTGCAATGCCAAATGGTAGCTTCGGGGAAAAACAATCAAGAATATTCTTGAAGTTAGTAAACATACCCTGGGCAGTTTCTCCCCGTAGGTACGCTAATGATTCGTCATTAGCGACCGCACCCATATATACAGGGAACAGTAAATTAAATACTTTTGGTTCAGAAATTGAGTTACCTTCAGGACTTTTAATATCACACTCTTTCAGCTTCGCAGCGAGTGCCTCAAGCGATAGTCCTTCTGCGTCATACCCTGCATCCTCAAGGAGGTGGTCCGCTCGATATCGCTTTTTTGTTTTTATATCCTCTACAAGTGGATCATTGAACGTACTAGTGTGCCCAGAAGCCTCCCAGATTTTAGCACTGGATATAAGTGAGGCCTCAATACCATACATATCGGTGCGTCCATCGACAAATTGCTTCCACCAAACCCGCTCAATATTTTTTTTAATCGCAAGACCAAGTGGACCATAATCAAATGTTCCCGCTAAGCCTCCATAAATTTCACTGCCCGGAAATATAAATCCACGACGTTTTGCCAGAGCAACGATCTTCTCCATCATGTCATTTTTTTCAGTCATAGCGTTAGTATCGTACGGGAAAGTCGACCGCTTGGCTAGTTCCCATTACGCACTCGTCCATTACCAGCCGGGAAGCCTGCCTCAGTTGATAATTCTGTCGTAAGTGTTGAGGCTGAACTACGTAGCTGCACATTAGTGTACGAATCTCTCGCTTGCAACGTTTGGGTGCGAACCAACTGAATTGATTTTCCTACTTGTGATAGACTCGGGAGAACAGAAACTTGAAATGAAATCTGAGCGCGACCATTACCCGCCACATCGCCCACCACCCACTCAAGTTGTTTAGAAACGGTATTAAACACAATCCTTCCGTCACCCCGCACTTGATCAAGCCATGTCACCTCTGCAGGTAAACTAGTGGTCACCCGAGCATCTGTAATTCCGTTTTCTTCAGCCATGACAACCAGAGTCGCTGTATACGTCGTCACCTCTCCAACCTCTGGTGGGATTGGGCCCGAATCTGCAAACAACGAACTTCGCTCTACCTGGCTACCAAGCGATGCTGCTGTGGAATACCGAGCGCCTCCTGCCGCTTCACCAACCAATTGTTCAATGGATTGATTTTCGACTACCCGTCGGGCAAAAACGGTAATATCATAGGTAAACGCAGCTTGCAAACGGGTACCATTTGGAATAA
>CAYXOF010000015.1:1739-17261 GCA_964466905.1 uncultured Candidatus Saccharibacteria bacterium
AACGGACGCTCAATTAAAAAATCAGTATTCGCAATGGCGAGGGTTGAGATTATGTTGAGTCGATCATTTGGTTGCGATAGGCCTGACACAAACCGTGTCCGCATTGACGAGTCTGTCAAACCCTCCACTAAGCCACTGACGGTAAATTCCACTTCGCCCTCAGGTGGGATAGTTTCAATGAGCCACACATTTTTACCTGAAATGGGGGCTAGAGACGATTCAGTAACCGTAAATCCGGCTGGAAATTCACCGGTAATGAGGACATTCGTAAGTGGGTTTGACGCATTTGAGCGAGCCGTCACCGTAATTGTCACCTGTTGGCCAGATGCGACTCGTTCGATTGCTGACGACGTAAGCACAAGTGGCGAGGAATTTATCCGCACAATGCTGGGCGGTATTTCTTTGTAGAAAAGGCCATTTGAATTAGCAATGCGATACTCGAGCGTCGCGGTAATTATTTGCTCTTGATTTTCTTCTCCAAACAGCACTGCTCGGACAGGAATATTTCTGACCTCACCAGAGCCAAGTGGCTCGATCGTCAGACGCTCTTCTGTCAAGCGACGAGGTGTATCCTCGGCTGATTGTGTGCCTGGTGGATAGTTGACTATCAGCACGACCGATTCAATTGGTACTGAGTTTTGATTGGTAATCCCAAACTGTAATGGCAACACCTCTCCGCCACCTATCGTTGACGGCACACTCAGCGATATACCAATATTATTAGCCGAAATTTGATTGCCCCCCAAAAACAAGTACGTCGCGGACGCACCAGCCATCAAGGTAAAAAGTAGAAAGGTCATACCCACGATAAACCACCGGTATGACCGCTTTGGTACATCTGAAGTAACCTCTTCACTTATATCGGAAGTTGGTGTGGAGGTGGGCACGGGAGCTAGCGTGGTCACGCCCTGTCGCACATCCTCAACCTGAGGACGAGCAGGATGCTGTGTCTGCCAATCATGGGCGACCTCGATCGGTGTATCTGAAAGCGCAGGGCGAGCGCTTTGATTCGATACCGCCGACCGAGCATAGAGACGAGCGCGCATTTCTTCGATTTGTTTTTGAGAGCGAATATCCTTCATAGTCTCAAGTATACCATCCCTGTCCCTAGAGCTGACTGGCATTTATTGCTGCTGTGTAGAGACGATCAAGCAGGACTGAATCCGGGTACGGGACTACCTGTTCGTGATAATCTGACAGTGGCCGAAGACACCAATCACCCGTAACTGACCGTGGGACGTAACCGAGATGGACCAACAATCGCACCTCGATCAGTCGAGACAACACTGTTGGCACATGTGTATCACGCATCACGAAGTAGAATGCTTCAATGACGTTATCGTAGAGAATAGCGTCATGGGCTTCTCCCTGACAAAACCGACGAATGAAGCGAGTGAGGGATACGACCAATCCTCTCCCGGCCCGACTCGGTGCATCGTGATAAAAATTCTCTAAGATTTCGGTGCTACCGATTTTCCAACCTGTCTTCCCTTTCACGAGCGACACTCGGATGCGAGAAAAATCTTGCAGAGCATACCGCTGCCTTGATCGCTCTTCTCGAACACTGCGAGCGTCAGCAAAGAGCATACCGAGGTCACGGGTAAACAAAAGAAAGGACGCGTCTGCAGTATTCCGCCTATAGGTACCGCACACAATCGCATCAGTCGTATAGGTTGCGTAGGCCATAAACGGTCAGGCTGACATCACTAGATCGCACGCTGTGTCACTACAAACTCATACGCTCCGACACCAACCACTACCCCACCCGTCACCTCAGTAAAATCTAGCGTATCGGCACCGACCGTGCGCATGAACTCTTTCTGATGAGTCATCAGAGCAGCTTGTCCAGATTCTGACGCCTGCACATTAAGCGCGATCCGATCTTGCGGAGCCAATCCCGCTTGTTTCCGCATGCCCTGCACTGCTCGCACCAACTCTCGCACTGCGCCTTCCGCCTGTAGTTCAGGAGTAATTACCCAATCAAAATCACAAACACCGTCAATCTCGATTGCTAAAGACACCGCTTTAACATTTAGCTCATCTGCAAGGATTGTCTCATAGGCCTCATCCCAACCGTCTGGTTTTGCAAACGAACGCGCGATATTAAAGCGAGCGAGCGGTTGTTTGAGATTAATATTTTTCTTTGTTCGCAGCATCAGGCCAAGATTAGCGAAGGTGCGAACATGCTCCATGTTCTTCAAGAGCACAGCGTCAATTACTCCCCCAGATGGCCAGGCGGTTAAGTGTACACTTTCAATTTCATCCTCAGTACGTACTGCCCGGTACAAATATTCCGCATAAAACGGCATGGCGGGCGCCATCACTTTTGCGAGTTCACGGAGCACGAAGCGAAGTGTTGCGAGTGCATAGGTACGATCGACCACATCATCACCCTTAAAGCGATCGCGCGAGCGGCGCACATACCACACCGATAAATCATCAATGAAGTCGGCGATGGGACGATTCGCTCGATCGAGTTCATAGGCTTCATACCCAGCAGTCACTTCGGTGATCAGCTGGTTGAATCGAGCAATGATCCAACGATCAAGGACTTGTGGCGAGTCGCTCGCGGCCTTGGTACTGTCAGCATACAATTCGTACATTGCAAGCACGTTGTGCAATCGGCCGATATTCTTACGCTGCTGCTCAGCCACTTCCTTCTCAGAAAAATTTAAATCCTCTCCACGCACAATCGGAGCCGTCAGCAGATAGTAACGCATCGCATCGGCCCCCTGGCGATCGACCAACTCCATCGGATCAGGGTAATTACGAAGTGATTTACTCATTTTCTTACCATCTTCAGCAAGCGCGAGTCCATTGACAATCACATTTTCAAACGGTGACTTCCCAAAGAGTGCGACACCGAGCACAATGAGTGAGTAAAACCAGCCGCGAGTCTGGTCAAGACCCTCAGCAATGAACTGGGCCGGGAAGAGGACCTGATCAAAGTCAGCTTCGTTCTCGAATGGGTAGTGGTACTGGCCGTATGGCATCGCGCCACTCTCAAACCAACAATCGAAGACATCAGGAATACGCTCAAGCTTCACATCACCTTCGTATAAATCAATCGTATCGATGTACGGGCGGTGGAAGTCAAGCTCGTAATGGTCATTGTGTGGGTAAGGGATGAAGTCAAGCGTCCGCACCTCCGCATTACGGAAATAAATTGTAGTACTCGCGGTATTACTCGCATCGTGGAATTGTGCAGCGTCTTCTGGTGTCCAGCCCTTAGCGGCTGACTCCATGGCAAACAGAGCACCCGCATGGCTGATGATCAAAATCCGCTTACCGCGATACGTACGCTCAAGCTCGTGCAATACCTCCCCGGTGCGAACCTGAATATCGCGACGATTCTCTCCCTCTGCCAACTTCACGCGGTAACGATCCGTCCAAGTTTGGAATTGCGCGTTATAGTCGGCCCACGTCTTTCCTTCCATACTCTGTCCTGCTTGAAGCTCAGCTAGCCGCCCATCTTCGGATACCTGATCTGACGATAATCCAAGTACCGCGGCGACGCGCTCGGCGGTTTGCTGTGTCCGCATAAAGCCTGAGTGAACAATGAGATCAATGTTTTCATTCTTGAGTGCAACAGCGGCTCGCTCCACTTGCGCAATCCCCGCTTCCGTCAGCGGATCATGGTTTTCTTTATTCGCACTAATGCGCCCTTCCAGATTACTTTCGGCTTCGCCATGGCGCATGAGGAAGTAGGTATTCGCACTTTTTGGCACAAACTGCTGGAGCTCAGCAAGTGAGCCAAACACCTTATGTTCACCCGTTGATGGGTTTTTCCAAATTGGAAGTGGTGCGCCCCAGTAGCGTTGGCGACTAACTGCCCAGTCACGCGCACCCTCGAGCCAATCACCAAAACGATTTTTTCCGACATGCTCTGGCACCCAGTGGACACGGTTATTTGCGGCGATCAACTCATCTTTGATCTTTGGCACATTCACGAACCACGATGTGGTCGCGTAGTTTAGGAGCGGGGTATCACAGCGCCAGCAGTGCGGGTAGCTGTGCGTAATATTTTCTTTTTTAAACAATGTACCGTTTTCTTTCAATGCCCGCACCACATCAATATCAGCATCAAGGTGTGAGACTTCAGCTTCTGGATCATCCTTTGGTTTTACGAGTTGGCTACGAAAGTCAACTACCCACGGCATGAAGTGCCCGTTGGTGTCGACATGGTGGATAATCGGTACACCATGATGCTTCGCAAGCTGCATATCTTCATCACCATACGCTGGTGCGAGATGTACCCCGCCGGTGCCTTCCTCGCCAAGCTCTACGTAATCGGCGTGATAGATGGTCCATGCCCGGGCAAAATCCTCCGGATTTTGCCCGGGGAGCCTCCCAGCCAAAGCCTCTTCTTTTAGCCACGGGAATGGTGGTTGATAATGAACACCTTCGAGCTCTACTCCTGCAAATGTGCGAAGTACCTCGTACTGATCTGTACCCAACTGCGACAGTCGCTCCTTTGCCAAAATCACTCGCTCCTCACCCGCCTCAGTCTCGAGCTTCACCTCAACATACAAAAACGCACGATTCACTGCCGCTGCTAAATTACCAGGTAGTGTCCATGGTGTGGTCGTCCACACGAGCAAACTTGCACCCGATGGAATGCCCGTTGCGTCTAGTAGCGGCAGCTTCACCGTCACAGCAATATCTTTGATATCTTTATACCCAAGATTAACCTCGAAGTTCGAGAGCGTTGTCCCACAGCGTGGACAGAGATGCATACTCTTGAAGCCCTCAAAGACAAGTCCTTTCTCATGCAACTGCTTAAAGACCCACCACACACTTTCTGTATATGAGCTATCCATGGTCTTGTAGTCTTGCTCCATGTCTGCCCAGCGACCCATACGCGGAATAATGCGCTTCCAATCATCTCGGTACTCTAAGACTGCGCCTCGAGCAGCTTCATTAAAATTCTTTACCCCATACGCTTCGATGTCACGCTTCGTGGCGAGCCCGAGCTGTTTCTCAATAAGGTTCTCGAGTGGTAAACCGTGACAATCCCACCCCCACTGGCGTCGCACATGATACCCCTGCATGGTACGGTAGCGCGGAATCGCGTCCTTAATCGCGCTAGCGAGAATATGCCCATAGTGTGGCAAGCCAGTTGCAAAGGGGGGGCCATCGTAAAATACAAAATCCCCTTTCGGAACTCCTCCACCTGGCGTCGTTAAACTTTTATTAAAAATATCATGGGCTTCCCAAAAGCGCTGAATGGCTTCTTCCCGTGCGGCGACCTCAGATACTGGCGCCGTATCTACGACCTCAACCGTATCATTTTCGCGACCGTGTACTTTTTTAGTGGTACTCATAGATAAATAGTGTTATGTATATCAGACATAATAAACGCAGTGTATCAGACTGCGTACGCATCCTAGCATAATTTCGTCTTTCGCGTCGAACGGTCAGGAACGGTGCCCTGCACCGTTCCTGACCAACTCAATTGGATGCCCCGCAGCAACCACACTTTCCATTGTCGCCCCCTCTCTCTCATCTGCCGACTGGCGATAGCATACCAAGAAACGTAGTGGTACCCATATTCTGATTGCGTCACCGTTCCACCGTTAGAACGCGGGGTGCTTGGATCGTACTATCGACTACAAACGTGCGCCGGCCAAGCACCTGCCCCCTGGCAGTCTCGACACTACAGCGCCAAGTACCATCGAAAAAGTTTTGAATCATGGTGAAGCCACCATACCCGCCACGATTTTCACCAGTGATCGCGTACGAAATTCGTGGCGGGTGTGTCTGCCACTTTCCGTCGGCGTCTTTATATTCCCAGCGGTGATAAATAATGGTAGACAGTCGCGTGGGCGCGTACACTCGAGCAAAACAGGCAATGGATCCCTGAGTTGGAGTAATCGTACGAGACACAAACGGTACATAGTCGAGCCACGTCGGCTCTTCGATCTGGAGTCGATAGCCACCTTCTACTCGTGCTGCGTCATGAGCGATTTCCAGGGCCGTGAGTGAAAGTGGAATGGGTGGAATAATATTAAAATAGTAGAATGCATTGAAACCAACATACACAAGTCCAATCGTGAACACAATCCGGCGCATCGATAACATAATGAAATGCGGTGCGATTCGTAGCAATACTTGCACCACACTTGCAATGAGTAGTACGGCAAGTATCACACTCCCCGCAAACACCCAATCACCCATTACCCCAGTGACGACGGGGACGACGAGTACGATGTACGACATCATTCCAATGCTATAAAGTGCAATATGATAGAGCAGTCGCTCTGATCGCTTTTTAATCAACTCATTACCAAACATGACTGCCAGAATCAGTAATAAAAACGGTGCACTCGTGATCCAATCCCCACTGCGTCCATAAAAAATCAACATCCCTGAGAGTAGCCCACCAAACGAGTACTGCATGAGGGCGGGCGAGAGCCAACGTAATATGCGATTGAAGACGCCTGGCAATCGCTCAGTAATGGCAGCATAAAAGAGGAGGAGGGACAATGTCGCTGTCGTTGCATGAAAAAGCAGAATCAAATTATCAACGAGTGAGTCAATTTGATTGAGGAGAATAAGGTCAGTCACAAACCCACCAAGAAACGCCACGGTAAGCCAGTGACGGTAGACGTTAGATACAACAGAGCGTCGAGTAAGCATACTCACATTGTACCGTGCCACGGTGAGATAAAAAAAGGCGCCCACACTCATCACGGGGATGAGGGGGCGCAAGTCTGGAACGAGGACAAGTGACGTTGTCGCGCGCGCAACAACGAAACTCGTGGGGAAATCCCCAATGCTGAATAATAGCAGATATTCCTCATTTTTTCTATGCTATGGAGCTACATTTGATCAAAGTGATGTTCAAAGCCAACATGTAGCACCTCAACCTCTTCCAGATCAAAACAGCTTCGACAGATGATAAAGAGACTTCTTATACAAAACGTTCTGGAACCGGAAAGGCTACACAGAGCGCTTGCACTTGACCTTTTAATTCTCGAAGCTTCGCTTCATCTTGCTTCGAATGTAACGCCGCTATCATCATAAGAGCGAGCTTCGTCGCTTCGGCCTCCCCCATCCCACGGGATGTCATCGCTGGTGTACCAAAGCGAATACCTGAAGGATCCATGGCAGTGCGGGTTTCGTCGGCAATCATGTTTTTATTGAGTGTGATACCGATCTGATCAAGCACCGTTTCAGCCTCTTGACCGGTAACCCCGAGAGAACCATACACATCGGCGAGCAAGAGATGGTTGTCGGTCCCGCCACAAAGGAGTCGAATATGTGCGTCCTTAAAAACCTGCTCCATCGCTTTGGCATTTTTCAATACTTGCATCGCATACTGTTTGAAATTTGGCTGAAGCGCCTCACCGAAGGCCACCGCCTTCGCTGCCACCTGATGCATATGCGGACCACCTTGCATACCAGGAAATACTGCCTTATTGATCTGCTTTGCGATCACTTCACTGTCGCGCACGACGATCATACCACCACGCGGACCACGCAGTGACTTATGGGTCGTCATCGTCATGACATCAAATCCATAATCAAACGGATTCTTCAGCACCCCAGCAGCAATGAGGCCGGTGATGTGGGCAATGTCCGCCACCGTATACGCACCCACCTCATCCGCAATGGCTTTAAACTTTTCATAGTCAAGCTCGCGCGTATACGCCGAGAAGCCCGCGAGAATAATTTTTGGTTTGTGTTCGAGAGCGACGGTGCGTAGCTGCTCATAGTCAATCTCGCCCGTATCGACGTCCTTCATTTTATAGCGTACGAAGTTGAACACTTTATTGATACTCGTCGTTGGATGGCCATGCGTTAAGTGTCCACCATGGCTCAAGTCCATTCCCAGCACGGTATCCCCAGGCTCCATGAGTGCAAAATACATCGCGACGTTAGCCGCCGCACCGCCAAGTGGTTGGACATTTGCATACTTCGCCTTAAAAAGCTGACAGGCTCGCTCAATGGCGATACGCTCGACTGCGTCGGTAAATGCTTGCCCACCGTAGTAGCGCTTGCCGGGGTACCCTTCCGAATACTTATTTGTAAACACTGAACCCATCGCCTCACGCACCGCTCGACTGACATAATTTTCACTCGGGATGAGTTCTATACCGACTCGTTCACGTTCCTCTTCGCCGATCAATGTTTGGTAGACCGCATCATCTTGCATCTTAATGAATTCGTACGCTGACATAGAAATGAGCTAACTTTCTGATAATTGAAAAAGAGTGGAGCGTATAGTTCAGATCATACAAACTACTTACGTCCCCGTACTCCCAAACGCGCCTGTGCCACGAGGTGTATCATCAAGCTCATCCACCTCAACAAGTGTCGGTTGCTCGATTTTTTGAATGAGTATTTGCGCCACCTTGTCACCGACATTAAATACCTGGGGCTCCGCTCCGATATTAAACACTCCGATAAAAATTTCTCCTCGATAGCCTGCATCGATCACCCCTGCCTTCGTTTTAATGTGACGCTTAATCGCGACCCCGCTTTTGTCCCAAATGAGACCAACGTACCCCTCAGGAATTGCCATCGCGATCCCCGTTGGCACGGCGGCTGACTCACCAGGCATGATGGTAACTGGTTCAGTCGTACATAGATCCATCCCCGCATCTGTGACATGAGCGAATGTGGGCAGGGTCGCGTCAGGATGTAGCTTTTTAATCCGAAGTTGCATAGTACTGTGTACTATATCACCAGTAAGTAGTCGACGCCAAATCGACCATCGAAGCTTACGACTCAATACACGAGAAACAATCGGTACGCCCTAGCGATTATCCCCACTACCTCCGAGCATCCCACGCGCCGCTCGGCTGAGCGAGTGTCGGATAGAGGAAATTATCTCCCACATCGGGATAAAACACATTTTCACGAGCTTGACGTTGGTAATCATTGAAGTTCATATAGTACGTAGTGATCTCAACTCTATAATAATCCTAGTATCACAGTATCGCCCGCACCTCGCGGTACACATCCTCGTGTATCGATTCAATGGGCCGGAGCGCTCCCCCTGCGACGCAGATAATCTCGTACCATTGAAAGCGCTCAATAAGTTCCGTTGCGCACGCATCTGCAGCGAACTGATGATCGTGGGAACGTTCAGCCGCATCGACTGTCTGTCTGGACAAATCAGCAAATAATAATCGCTGTCTCTCGGTGGTCGGCACATTAAGATAGATCACCAGATCAGGTTTTGGAATACCGAAAATTTCATGCTCCATATGATTAAGCCAGTCTAAAAAAGACTGGCGAGCGGTTGGATCAATCACTTTCGCACCCTGATGCAGCATGTTTGAGCTCGCGTATCGATCAAGAATCACGACAGCTCCTTCACTCAGCCAGGCGGTTAACTGTGCTTTGCTTTCAAAGCGATCAGCAGCAGTGAGTACAGACGCCACCTTCGGTGGTAAATCTACAAATAACGTATCATGTTCATCAAGCACCTCTCGGATGAGACGGCCAAAATGGTTATCGACGTAACGAGGAAAGTCTAATGTTTCTACTCGTTTCCCTTCCGCCCGAAGGCGCTCTACGAGAAGCTTCGTTTGTGTGGCCTTACCGGCCCCATCCGCACCCTCAATAACAATCAGTGATCCTGTGTCCATATCATCTATTGTACGAGGTTCGACGAGCTTTTGGCCTGTGGGTAGCCAATACGAAACGGCCTCATTCTCTCGTCAACCCTGTGGTTTCCTGAAAGGACGATACAATATCGTCATATGAAAACTATTGAAACCCTTAAGCACCACGTCAGCCCATTACCAAATGGAGGTCAAATCGTCGTCATCGATCCTGGCGCAGTCCTCTCAGCCGAAGCCATGGCAATGCTTCAGGCACTCCACTCCCGCTCTACTGGTGGGATCAATGAGCACCTTAAGGTGCTGGCTGAACGCGGAGCAGATAAATTTATGTCTACGTACTATGTGGGGTACGGTCATAAATCGATTGGAGACTGTGGCTTTGGCGTCGTTTTCATCGAAGGCGTCTCCATGCTCGCAGCCAAAGCCATTCAGGACTCAAAACTCTATAATGGCCAAGAAGCCTCGACGAGATACATCGACTTCGCGGCACAACCATTCCTCAATCCACTGGGAATCACGGCGGGCGCCACTGTCCTCGAAGCGTGGCGCGCATTTTATCTCAAGGCAGTAGCTGAAATGAAAGAAGTCTTACCGACACGGTACCCCCGAGGAGCCGATGAAAAGGAGACAACCTATGAGAAAGCTATCGCAGCTCGGGCATTTGATATCTGTCGTGGTTTCTTACCCGCTGGAGCAACAACCAATCTCGCCTGGAGTGGTACCCTCAGACAATTTGCCGACCGTATCATCCAGCTCCGTCATCATCCGCTCGCCGAAGTTCGCACCATCGCCGACACGCTTGAAGACGCCCTCATCGCGAGCTACCCCAATTCTTTTAGCGTTGAGAAAAAACGCTACGATGCAACCGAAGCGTATGTCGCTGACGCCGCAACACACTACTACTATCATGACGCGACTTCCCCCGCACTCGCCCTCGTACGCAACGGCGTGGATACCGTCGCCCTTGCACCCTATCATTCAGTGTTTGCGAGTCGCCCACCCAAAACTGAACTCCCGAAGTGGCTCGGCTGTTACGGCGAAGCGGCGTTTGCTTTCACCCTCGACTTTGGCTCCTTCCGTGATATCCAACGCCACCGAGCAGTCACCCAACGCATGCCCCTCTTAACGGCTGAGCTTGGCTTTCATGAATGGTATCTCACAGAGCTATCCCCGAGCCTCCGCACTGAAGCTGAGGCACTCATCAAGACCCAACAAGTCGCAATCACTTCCCTCACCGACGACGTAACTCTTCGCCAGTACTACTACCCGATGGGCTACAACATCAGCAACTACCTCAGTGGTGACCTTCCGGCACTTGTCTACCTCGTAGAACTACGTGCCACGAGCCTGGTTCACCCTACTCTCACTAATCGCGCTGCTGAAATGGCTGCCCTTCTTACTGAACACTATAGCTCCCTTGGCCTCACACTCCATCTCGACCCAGACCCCGGCCGCTTCAACATCAAACGCGGTGAAGCTGATATCATAAAAAAGAATTAGCAATCTTGGCATACCGACCATGAGCGATCGGAAAAAACCGCTCGCTCGACGAGCACTCTCACACAACGCCCCTAAGTCGTGAATTGTTTACCGAGCTTTGGTCCAAACTGCGTCAAATAATTGGACGCCTTGGTGTCATAGTGAAACGATGGCTCTTCGGCCATTCGCTCAAACCGTATCTTGGCAATCGGCTGCCCACTCCGGACAACGAGATCTTCAAATGGCCGTACCTCAAGCGTAAATGGTCTGCCCTTTCCTTCACCGTGAGCACCCCAACCCCACCCGGGGTCTAAGAAGCCAGCGTAGTGCGACCGAAAATCACCACTCCGTTCATCTACTGGTATCATTTCTGACGCGAGGTTTGGTGGAATCCGTACCCGCTCAGCACCAGATAAAATATAAAACTTATCCCGGGCCAGACGAAGCACCCCAGCCTCTAAGTACACCGGAGCAAAGAAGTCAGTCCCCAGGTACGAATCAACCGCTTCCACATTGACCACCTGTTCTCGCTCCGCAATACAAACGTACCCACACACTCCCTCTGTGACGAGGGCAGTTAGCACCACTGCTCCATCTTGGTCATTCGTGACCAAATCCTCGTAGCCAAGTTTTTTATCTTCAGTGGCATGCCAAAGTAAACCGGCTCGAAGTGCAAGCTCTAGATCAAGCTCAGAAAAACGAGTGTCGGCGGTAAAGAGACGTAACTGCGTGAGTGGCGTCCCCTCGTGTACCCGTACCGCAAACGAGCGGGGTGCAATCGCGACCCACAGATCCCCTTGGTACCCCTTTGGTGTCACTGAGTCAAAGCGTGGTACCCCATCAGCAAGTACCCGCACATGCACATCAAGCCGACCCGTCGAAGATTTTGGATTACAGTACCCATACACCTGCTGCGGGAGCGCCAATGACTCTCGTAGCTTAGCTAAATACAGTGCACCGCACTTGAGCGACTGGTCGAGATCTACGGTCTTCGCTTCCATAAGTGGCAACAGCGAACGGATGGTCTCCCCCGTACGAGGCAATATAAGGCCCCGAATCTCATATAATTCGTCAGCCAGCGTAAGATCGAGCGACGCCGGGGATACCCGGGCAGTATCGGCACCCAGTATGTAA
Source organism: uncultured Candidatus Saccharibacteria bacterium (assembly GCA_964466905.1). Taxonomy (GTDB): domain Bacteria; phylum Patescibacteriota; class Minisyncoccia; order Phycocordibacterales; family UBA918; genus OLB19. Next base: position 13,928 of record CAYXOF010000015.1, read on the forward strand.
CCTTCGGAAATAAGGGTCAGGAGCGTTTGAGCTGGCAACGCTCCCTGCTTACGTGATTCCATTGTGCGTAGTATAGCAAGTTATCATCAGATCCACACTAGGTATTTTTCTGTATCCACCGTGTCACAACGGTGACAATATCAGACGAGGTAGTATACACGTGAAGTGTCTGGTCAGTGGCTACGAGGTAGCCACGCACCATCCGTGACACTCTGGCTGGAGGCTCTTGGTGGACAAAGAAAGACTCGGCTTACCAGTCGTATAGCGGAGCATGATCTCCATCCCCAGTCCAAGTGATGGATGATCAAGAATAAATATACATACGTCTGCTGACTCGGCATGTGACTTATCAAGCTGATACACTGATTCATCACTATTTGCCTCAGGTCCGTGCGTTGTCCAGGAAAAATCGAGTACCTCGACATCAGGGATCAAACGCAACCCGGCTTTAAGCTCACTTTGAAATATCTCACTGAAGCTCACAGGAGCACCTGACAGCGCCATACCGACATACGTTTTTGTCATCCTAAAGAGTTATAGCAAACGGGGCGCCTTGGCGCCCCGTTTAAGGTGTACGATAATACAGCTTGCTCTCTTCTATATCTCCGAGCGATATCTCTTCCACTTTCTTGATGAGATCCTCTTGTGCTCCAGAGCAGCGAATCGGAACCGTCGTATGCACCACAAACGTATGTGCCGCCACACTTAGTCTGCCCACCTCGACGATATAGAGCAGTCGAATGCACTGATCGAAATGAAACTGACGAATGAAAAAAGGGGTGGTCTTTTGCAGGATACCACAGTGACCAAGGAGGTATTTGACCTTGTCTGGTACCTCAGACTGTGCCCGCGCGAGGTCACCAGACATCAGTACCCGACCACCAAGCATAGGCCATTTTTCACGGCGAATCATATAGAACTCTGATTTCCCCTCCACGATAAGAGCAAGCGCTAGCTCGTAGCTACGCGCCGCTGTTTTGTGCACGTGTTTCATGTCGACACTCCAAAGACCGTAGGGATCAGCTGAGTATCATACGTCGCTCAAGATATTTTGTGAATAGTGTTTTAAAACCACTGGTTTGAAATCTGATCACCACGATAGAACATCATACCGGTAGCAACACATAGTGATCATCACCATTTCGTGCATCAATACCTGCGGCCTCGAGGAATGTATGACGCTTGATCGTGAGTGGTGAAGACTAATACGGTCGTGGAGTAACGATACCAGACGCAGTAAACCTCCATCTTATCGGCCTCCTGTATGGGCGCACAACACCCCATCATGGATAGCCACCACCTTCGCGCTCATGAGTACTACGTCATTATTTTTTTAATCCAGCAAGCACTGATTGCTGTACGGGCAAAACATTAGTCTGTGGCGGAGTAAAGACGGGTGTTGTGATAGGAATACATTACACACAAGTACGAGCAGTTACCGATAAGAGATTGTACAATAAAAAAATCTATGGCATTGTTATCAGCAACAGATCTGTACAAGCAATCTCAATCGCCATTCATACCATGCCCTATTACTACTCGCCATTCCGGAAGGACTACCAGCCACCACAGCAAACTGATACGCCGAAGCCGTGCCCGCTATGCGGCAAAGGGATTGAAAACCAACTGCTCCGTGACTATCACGGGGTGCCGATTGCAAACGATTACTACTACTGGGTGGCGAATTGGTATCCCCGAGCCGAGGCTCACACGATGATTGTGCCTCGCCGGCACATCATTGATTTTCAAGAAGAAACCGAGGCTGAAATACTTGCTCGCCAAGCCTTATTTATAAGGGTCTATGATATCTTAAAAAAAATCTTTCCCGAATCTGGAATCGAATATTTTCTCCAATCTGGCAAGGGTTCGCATGGTACGCTAGCCCACCTCCATTGGCATGTCATTCCGACCCTCCCACAGCATAGCCTTACAGGATTTGAAAAAATTGGTTATTTTTCAACCACAGAACCGGCGGAAGAGAAAGTGGTTATTACTCCAATACAGATTACAATAGCGCGAGAAGTGCTCATTGAGAAAGTGCAGCACGCCACCACATAACACAAGGAGTAGATCACATGGATGTAATCTTGATGGCCGGTGGATTCGGCTCACGCATGCGACCACTCGTCGCCGGCGCCCATCCAAAAGCATCTGATGCCGATTGGGGATAGGCCGATGATATGACACATCCTACAGACAGTCATCAAGGGCGGGGCGGACCGGATTATTGTTTCCTTAAATGGGCCGCATCCAGAACTCACGATGGAAACAATCACAAAATTCGACTTGGACGTACCTATTCAATACAACTACAGTTCCACCACGGTGAGCGGTGGTCCTGGTCGTGACCTACTACTTTTGCAAGCCTGGGTGCAAAAGGATGAGCCCTTTGTCCTGACTCTTGCAGATGCTTATTTCACTGCCACGCTTGATCTGCGTGGAGTCCACGCGCCGCATATTTGGACTATGCCAATCGAGGCGGGAGACGACCCATCCAAGTACGGGCAGGTCGTCTGTCAGGGTGATCGAGTGACCCACATCTGGGAAAAGCCAGCTGAACAGCAGAGCGACATCATCCAAGCGGCCATGTGGAAGTTGCCACCCGATGTGTTTCGGATTGCTGAACGAATTTGCGCTGAGACCGATGGCGAGGTGCAGGTGGGTGATATCACGAAACACTACGTTCTGGAGGGCCGTATGACGCACACCAGGATAGCCAAAAGAAGCTATCTGGACTGCGGTACACCGTCTGCTTGGCGTGCAGCGAACCGTCTGTGATAGACGATGAGCACAAAAACGGGGCCCGTCCGAGAATTTCTCGGGCGGGCCCAAATCAGGTCAGGCATGATTGAAATTACGCGGCCGCTGACCGCGCCGGCGTGTCATCAAGCCGCAAGAAGCGCTGCGCATCGCGAAAGAGCTTTTCGTGAAAATGTCGCAACTCTCCGCTTTCAGCAACGAGCCACACTTTCATCTCAGCCGGTAACCGAAGTAACGCCTCAGGCGACCAATCAATGAGACAAAAGCACCACTGCATGAGCGGTGCAGAACACCCTCGTGACATGCTCTTTCCAAGCAGATGGACATGCCGTTCACTGATAGTACATTGAACTTTTTTTTGCACCGCACGGGCCGCCTGATGGACCGGATCAGCCATGATGCAGACATCACAGCGGAGTGGATTTTTTTTGATCCACTTGGGTTGCCACGTGGGGCGAAAGAACTGTGGCAACAACAAGAAGGCGCGCCCATCTTCTTTGCCCAGGAAGATAATACGCTTCTCAATAGCCATGGGATTCCCTCGTTTGATTGTTTCTGTTCATAGAGACGTAAC
>CAYXOF010000016.1:0-16159 GCA_964466905.1 uncultured Candidatus Saccharibacteria bacterium
GTCTCGTGCTAGCACGAGACGCGTTCGAATCCCTGACCGGCAGCCAACTCGTGCTTGCACGAAGAGCTATAAAAACATGAATAAACAAAGAGAGCTTTACTATAAATTTTTAGACTTAGAGATACCTAACTTTATTCAAATCTTAGGGGGTTTATCTTTAGTAAGTTTTCTATTAAATAATATTTATTTTACCATCCCAATAATACTGGGTATTACTTATTTATTTGATAGATACTTACTAGCAAAATTCTTTGAATTTGCTAAGGATCAGGTTTGCGATCCACACTCAGATATGAATCGAGAAAAAATTGATGTAAATGAATTTAGATTACATTTCAAAAAAGTTGTACCTTTAACTTCTGCAATATTTCTCATTATTTCCGTACTTTTAGCTGTCAGCATTAAATTTTTTAGTGTTTAAATAATTGTTGTTCCGTAGGGTGGACCTACGGACTGGATTTAAATCACTCGGGATGTCTTATAGGGTAGCTAAAGTTTATAGTTTGATATAATAAAACACATGGAACAAATTCTCTATATTTTTATTGCAATTAGCTCTGTAGTAATTATTTTCTTAGGCCCACTTGTTAATAAGATGCAATCAGCCACACTATGGGTTGGTAAAAAAATTGCGCCCCGAGGATTAGATAAGGAATCTCCAAATGGTTTTCAGGATGCAATTACACCAAAATCACAAAATACAGGTAATATTTTAGTGATGATATCTTACTTGGTATTGTTAGTCTCAGGCTCATTTATCATGTGGTACGGAGGGGTTGTAGGAATTATTTTTGCATTAACTCTTTCTAGTATTGCAGGTAAATTTTATGCTAACGATGTGGGAACTTATCTATCGAAAATAATTCACTCAATGAGTAATCGAGTTGCAGACTATAAGAAAAATAATGATTTAGATCGAGCAGATGCTGCTAATGAAATGTTGCAAAAACTTCAGATGCTTTATGTCGAGATTCGAGACGAGAGTATAGAGATACCATCTTTTAAGGAAGTTCGAGCAATGAAGGTGGGTGAGTAGGTAAATATATAAAAGTTACACCATGGTGTAACTTTGTGACACAAGCAAATGTGTATTGTAGGACGGATCTACGGATAAGTGCGCCGTCAGCTGATGCCACCAGACGGACCACGCTGATTGGCGTAGTTTCGCTTAATCATCGCGTGCCACGAAACCAGGCCGGCTTCTGCGTAGAAGCCGGCTATTTCTTTGTCACACACCAGATCAATCATGTAGAGGTGTGCGAGTTGTGCCATCATCTGCTCCACGAGCTGATGTCCAATACCTTGCTTTTGATATGGAGGGATTACTTCCAAGAAGGGTATGTACGCCGACAGCACATTGTCAGAAACTGCTGTAATGTAGCCTACTAGTTGATTGCAATCTGTATCTATAGCGAGTACTACATAGTCTGCGTTTAAAATACTTTGCAATAACACCTCGCTTCTTGGTGGATTTGGCCAACCTTGAAAAAAGTCAGTCATGACAAGTCCCATGGCGGACTCTTTTTTGTTTGAGAAGTGTATATTCATATAGATTTACTATCACATTATCGTACACAACGAAACCACGCAACAATAAATACTGTCTACTATATGCGTGGCTCAGCAGGACAGACCTACGTTGTGCTGTCATGCATTTGGTTGAATCATGCGATTGTAGGTGTCACGTGACGCCTAGCAAAATCACTCTCATCGTGAGTGTTTTGCTATACTGTAAATATGCATCTACCAAAATTATCATTTATATACGCCTACCCCTTGGATGCTGAGTTACGTCGTAGTTTTGAAGATCGTGGTCAAATATATCCGAACCAAGACGTGATTAAAGATGTCATGAATCATTGGGAAAAGATATGGCAAGAAGTAAATTCACAGCATGAGATACTCGGGAAGCTGGCTCATATCACTCAGCGTGTACCAGAACGTAATTTGGAGTGTTTTATTTTTGGACGAGGCCTTACACCAAAATCAACCCCATTTATGTTACCAATATGGAATCGTAACCAAGAACAATGGTCCGATGAAAAATTCATTGATTTGATTATTCATGAGCTGCTGCATATTTTTCTTGTCACAAATAACGAACAGTATTGGGAATCTGTAAAAGAAAAGTTTTTGGAAGAGGAACCAGTCTGCAGAAATCACATACTTCTCTACGCCATGTTGTATCAAATCTATCAGAAGCTCTTTAATAAGGAGCCGATTGATTTTAGCCGTGACAATTTACCATCTGGCTACGCCCGAGCTATTCAAATAGTGAGAGAAATTGGTTACGAAGAACTCATAGCTGAGTATCAAACGTTTATCTAAAGAAAATTCTATTTTTCATTAATAATGTTGCTTTTTTAGTAAATTCTTCTGGATCAAGATTGTATTTCTCAGCAATGTTTTTAAGCTTTTCAATCTTCTTTGGATTTCTGACTTCTGATATATTCAGGTTTTTATCAAACTGATGACCTAGCTCACGAAAAATCTCCACCGTAGCGTATATTTTGGAAACATATATAGAATGCCGACAAAGAGCTGAATCTTTGAAAGAGGGAAGTCTACAGTGGTGTGTCCAGACCACTTGGCACGGGTGTATGTGTAGGCGACATCAGATAATTCGCTCCAGGTGTCTATAAGACCGTGAGCTTCTTCATATTCAGCTAGTTCATCTGCCATGTCCTGCTTATGCCACTCCTCGTCATATTTGGGCATGTTTAGTTTGTTGTGCCACGTATTTATAGGATTCATATAGTTAGTATTACATCTGAATGATTGGAATGTGACACACCAATGTAACTTTGTGACATATGAAAGGCACGCCTTTCTTTGCGCACTGTTTCGAAAGAATTATCACTTAGAAAAGTTGTCCTAAGAAAGGGGTGCCTTTCATACTTTCTAGACCGTATCATGTAACAAAATTTGTACCATGCTTTTGGTTTGAGGCGGTATAAAATACCCGTATTTGTTGATCTATTCTAGACTAGGCAAACTACACTAATAGGTATACGATTAGCCTTTACGAAAAGTCCCTGTCTATTACTATAGTCTAAATACGTCATGTTAAGCACCATATCTTTAAACTGGAAGGCTGGAGTAACAGTCTCTCTGGTATCTATTCCACTCTCAATCGCCCTGGCGGTAGCGTCTGGGATGCCACCAACAGCAGGTATTGTCACGGCTATTTGGGCAGGACTGCTCGCCTCACTCTTCGGAGGAAGCAATTTTAATATTGTGGGACCAACGGGCGCACTCTCTGGTGTGATTGCGTCATATGTGATCATCAATGGTGGTACTGCGCTTCCAACGCTCACTGTTTTGGTTGGTATTATTATTTTTATTTCGTACTTATTGAGGTTGGAGCGTTATCTCGTTTTAATTCCTGCCAGTGTCATTCATGGCTTCACGCTAGGAGTTGCGTTGATTATAGGACTTGGCCAAATCAATGCCGCTGTCGGTCTATCAGATCTTCCTGCACATGAAAAGTTCATCGCTAATTTTTTTGAATCAGTTATCCACCTATCTCACCTCTCATGGTCAACAGCGAGTATTTTTGCACTTTTCCTAATGAGTCTCCTAGCATTCAAAAAGTTTGCACCGCGGGTGCCAGGTGCGATTGTGATGGCTCCGATTGGAATTGGGCTCGGATATTTGACCTCAACGAGCTACCTTACATTATCACTTGAAACCCTTGAGAGTAAATTTGGAGCAATGCCGTTTCAGCTTTTTTCAGTACCAACCTTCAGCTTCTCTTTCGGAATGGTCGAGGCGGCGTTGGTGATTGCGCTGATCGCTATCTTAGAGACCATGCTCTCCGCTAAAATTGCTGATGCGATGACTAAAACAAAGTACCATGAGCGGAAAGAAATGCTCGGTCTCTCACTTGCTAACATTGCCTCTGGAATCGCCGGTGGTATGCCAGCGACAGCAGCCCTTGCACGAACATCACTCAATATAAAATCAGGCGCTACTTCACGAGTTTCAGGTATCATTAGTGTTATAAGTATTGTACTCATTTCGCTTTTTCTACTAAGTTATTTTCGCTACATGCCAATGGTCGTAATTGCGGCAATACTGGTTTATGTAGCGATACAGATGGTTGAGGCTGAACATTTTCTTAAGCTGTATGCGTATGAAAAAAGCGGCCTTATGGTATCGTTACTCGTCGCTGTACTCGTGGTGGTTGAGGATCCAGTTGTGGGGATCTTAGTTGGAGTTGCAGTTTCACTCTTGATTTATGTGAATCGTATCTCGAAGGGTCTCTATGAAATGCGTGAAGATGTACTGGCACCACCACCACTGATCACTGATGCACACGCTAAAGCTTTAATTGAAAACTCAAACGTCTTACTGTACTCGTTTAAAGGACGAGTTACGTATATTAATGCCAAGGCACACCTCTCTCGTTTTGAGGCTAACTTAGCCAAATACAAGGTCATTATTCTTCGGTTTCGGGAAGTAGATTATCTTGATCTGGACGGGATAGAAACGATCGATGAAATTATTGGTGTCTGCAAAGCGCGCGGACAGCAGGTGATACTCACCAGCGTCCCAGATGATATCCTGGGTCTACTCCAAGATGCATCGTTTTATTTTAAGAGTCTCAAAGATCAATCACTCGTTTTTCCGAAGACTGAGGCGGCTCTCATGTATCTCCATATACCATTACGCGAATACCGCACTACTCCCTCACTGAGTATCGCAGCGACACAGTGTTCAAATGATATACGTGTTTGAGCATCTGGCTGCTTGTAACTGTCCCGGTTTTGCCACTTGATTGATATCTTGTTAAGCGATACGACTAGAACCCATGATCCGGTAGGCTATACTTTAAGGATATGTTTCGTGGTCTTTCATCTGAAGAAGTACGTGATCTACAGCACATATGGGGTACAAACACGTTGCCCCGTCCTCGGTATCGGTTTTTAAAGTTACTCTGGCGGCAGTGCAAGGGTGTTTTTAACCTACTTCTTCTGGTTGCTAGCCTGGTCACGTTGACTCTCGGTGAATCATTCGATGCGGGCTTTATACTCCTTTTTGTCATTTTCGGGGTAGGACTCAGTTTGTTTCAAGAATATAAATCAAATGCAGCAGTCGATACTTTACAATCATACCTCGTCAAGACGACTACGGTTAGACGTAATAATAATGATGAAGAAGTGTTTGTTTCAGAGCTTGTGCCGGGTGATGTGTTGAAACTTAAGTCCGGAGAGATTATCCCAGCTGATGCCAGTATCTTATATTGCGAAGGATTCCAGGTTGATGAAACAGCATTTACCGGTGAGAGTGTGCCAGTAGCTAAGTATGCTCGGGGTGATAACTATCCAGCAGCACTCACAACCATACTCCAAGGAACAGTGGTGGTGAGGGGAATAGCGTATGCTGTCGTAACGGCCACTGGTCAGTATTCACGGTTAGCCAAGATAGCCAACACGGTAGCTACCACTTCTAATGATAGTGAATTAACGAGAGGTATTGATCGGATTAGTACGTTTATTTTGAGGACAACATTAGTGTCACTCCTCTTTATTATCGTTGCGAACGTTATGAGCGAAGGCGCATCTGCCGACATACCACACCTGTTGATTTTCGCGATTGCGTTGGCAGTATCCGTTATTCCTGAAGCGTTACCGTTGGTGCTCACCTTCTCGCTCTCACGTGGTGCCCTGAAGTTGGCTAAGAATCACGTGATAGTAAAGCGCTTATCTGCAGTACAAGATCTTGGCTCAATCGAGCTTCTGTGTACCGACAAGACAGGAACGATTACCGAAAATAAATTAGTCTATAAAAATGACTACATCATCCAAAGTTCCCCATGGCATCCACTAGTCTTATCGCGCTTGACGGCGATTGATCTCCATCGCCGCCACTCAGAGCCGTTTGACAACGGTACTGAAGCTGCACTTACGCCTGAGATGAGCAGAGTGGTAGCAGACTATGAGTATATTTCTGAGGAACCATTTGATCCGGCGCTCCGGAGTAATGGTGCACGCGTGCGTCATAAAGATGGGGGCGAGCTTCACTTGCGGCGTGGTAGCCCGGAATATTTTATCGAACAAGGGTTGATTGATGGTGTACAGGTACAGCCATGGATTGAAGCGGAAGAGAGACAGGGGCATCGGGTACTTGGTGTTTCGTATGACCAGGGAGACGGCCCCTGTTTTGGTGGGTTTATATCGTTTGCGGATACCCTCAAAGCAACGACGGCCAAAACTTTGAAAAAAGCCCAAGAATTGAATGTTGCAATAACGATTATTACTGGTGATTCGCGACGAGTTGCTGAAGCGATTGGGCGTGAAGTTGCACTGGTGTCGCACACAGAACAAGTAATTGAAGCCACTGCATTTTTAGCACTGACAGCGGAAGAGCAACGTGAGCGTGTTCGAAATATTCGAGTCTTTGCGCGCACTACCCCCGAGCAAAAGTTATCACTTGTGACACTCCTTAAAGAGCAGTACACGGTAGGGTTTCTTGGTGAGGGGATAAATGATGCTAGCGCGCTAAAGGCTGCACATGTTTCACTCGTCGTACAGTCAGCATCTGATGTTGCTCGTGAGACCGCTGATATTGTACTCGCAAAATCAGATTTGCGGGTGATTATTAATGGGATTCGCCTTGGCCGAGAGACACACGTCAATACCGTCAAGTATATACGGGCAACGCTAGTTTCAAATTTTGGTAATTTTTACGCGGTTGCGGTTGGCTCACTATTTATAACTTTTCTACCAATGCTACCGAAACAGCTCCTTCTCCTTAATTTACTATCAGATATACCAATGATGGCAATTGCATTTGACCGAGTCCATAAACGAGAGATCGCGATGCCACAGAAGTATGATTTTCGGTCACTCTACATCATTTTTATTACACTGGGACTAGTGAGTACCATGTTTGATTTTATGTGGTTTGCGCTGTTCTTTAGGGAAGAAGCTGGCGTACTTCAAACAAATTGGTTTATTGCTAGTGTTTTGACTGAAATTATTCTTATTTTCTCAATTCGAACCATGGGTCCAATTCATAAGGTGGGTTGGCCAGCTCCAATCATTGTTTGGCTCTCAGCAATAGCTTTTTTGACAACATTAGTTCTACCGTTCATCCCACTAACAGCCCACTACTTTGAGTTTGTGACTCCGCGTTGGTCACACCTCGGACTTATTCTTAGTTTAACAGTCGTCTACTTACTCGTGACAGAGATGGTAAAACGACCCCTGGCTAAGTTTTTGTTGTTTGGTTCAGATGGCACCTTAGTGCAATCAAAAAAATGAATCATGCCTTAATTTTTTTGAGCTCTGTACATACCTATGTATTGATCCGAAGTAATGGCAGTAACCTTATCCACCAATAGTAATGGTTCTAGCTTTACGCTACCAAAAACGCATTCGTCTTGTACACTTCTAGTAAGGCATAGCAGGTAGCTGGATTATTGGGATTACTGACCAGGAGTCTATTCATGATAAGGTACTTTATTAGCTCAGTCATATGAGCGAGCATGGCAAGTTCAAGTATATAAGGCGTCGGTGGCTACGGGGGAGGATGATGTGGTGCACTAATACACTGTTCGTCAGAGGACTCACGATATACTTCGCATGTCATAGGGTCTGAATGGATAGATGAGGTCGTGTTTGATCTATTCGAGATTGGGCCGGCGTGGTCGGTGCTTATTTGTTTGGTGGTTCAGTGTATGCCGGGCACTCATTTTTACTCGTTTGAGTTGGTCGTTGGTCGAACCTACATGTTTTCGATGAGGCAGGGTGTAAGGTAGGTGAGGGGTATCTTGAGGTGGCGTAGAGCACGCTGCCACTGCGGTCCCAATATCGCCTTGATACACCTTCGCTACAGGTTATAGAAGCACTCCAGTCCATCCCCGAAGTCTTCAGTCAAACCTCGCGAGCTTCGTTTTGTCTGTAGATACGCGTCACGCGCTGCATGACGGTGGTCGTTTCTTTTGTGAATCTGATTACTGTGTGTGGGTATTTTTTTGTCCGCGCTCTAGAAGAGCGGTCATGATGAAGAGGGAACCAATTCCAAGGAAGGTAATGATGCGCCAGAGGACCTCCATCGTCCACACATCGACGAGCGCCAGCCTGAGTACCACCGAAGCCAAAAGGAGAATACCTGCACGCTTGATACCACTGTGCCCATTCATGCGGCCGTAGGAGTAGGCGGCGAGCCCACAGACGGTGTAGATGAAGAGGGCCAGGGTAACGGCTGTGGCACTGCTCATGGCCACTGTGTGGGCCATCATCCAGATGAGGATAAATGATTGGATTCCGCTCAGCCAAAAGAGGAGACGTGAAAGCGCGGCGATGGTGGGAATTTCTGTCTCACGACCACGGTAGTTCATCATGGTGATAGCGAGCGTGAGGACGAGGACAATACTCGCGTACACCCCGACAGCATCAATCGAAAATACGCCTTGTGACCAACCATCAAGACCGTAGGACTCAAGTGAGAGGAGTAGGGGAACGATGCCAAGCCCAATGATGCCCACCGTCCACGCGAAGCGTACCCGAAGCAAGAGCATGACGTGCACGACTCCGTAGATGACAATGAGGTAGCTCACATACTGCGCGACGACAGCGATCGTGTCTGGGTAGATGACCTGCCAGATGGCACTCAACCAGAAAAAGGTGTAACCGATAGTACCCCAGAGTACCATGTAGGCACTTAAAGCATCGTTGTCATGGAGTCGTAGTCGACGAGACAGGAAAGTATAAAATAATGTGAGGCCGATAAGGATACTCAAGAAGGTGGTGCTGACGGCAAAGGCACTATGGAAAAGTTCGTTCCCATTCCACGCGCGACTGGCGACCACCCCTAAGCCGCCCATCATGAGTGGCACCCAGGCAAAGAGGATGCCGATACGCCAGGGTGCAGCCGGTACACGAAGACCTACGTAGATGGTGACCATGAGCGCAACGATGCCACCAAATAAGACAAAGCCCTCGTTCTCAGTGAGGCTGGGCAAGGTTTCTCCGAGCCGAGCGGACGCGAGATAGAGATAGGTAAACCACAGTACAGCGAGTGTGCCCGCCACGTGGCGGATCCATGCGAGAGTACGCAGGGCTGGTTGCTCAATGAGCCACACGATACCACCACCAAGCGCGGTGAGGAATACCAGCATGCCGAAGAAACCACTGTGCCAGATACCATCATCCCAGGCCGAGGATTGAAGGTCATAGAGGGCAGTGAAGAGTGGAATCACGAAAGTACTTGCTGCAATGTAGACAGATCGCCTAAGGGTCGTCACATAGCAACTGCCAATCAAAATGAGGAGTGCTTCAAGGGTGAAGATGATCGTGAGTGTCGTACCCGAGAAGGCGTTACTCGTACCGAGGAACAGAAAAATCACACTGATGAGTGTATAGATAGAAATCGCATCGACAGAAGCGGCCTGATGGCGGAGCCAATTCGCAATAAGTGCCGCCACGAGCGCACCAATAAAGAGTGCGATCGTGGTAGAGAAGGCCATTTGGTAGGCGGAGATGAGGAAGAGGAAAACGGTGATCGCCAATGTGATGATGTCGGGAATGATCGGTCGAGGTGTGCGAGCGATATGTACGGTGACACTAGCGGTAAAGAGGGCAGAGAAGAGACAGACGAAGAGCCAGATGAGAAGGTCAGAGAGTTCGCCGTAGAGTCCCATCACATAGAGCGAGACCCCACCGGCGAGCACCAGTCCGACATACCGCCAGACGGTCAAGAAAGCGGCTGCGAGGAAGCCAGCACTCAAACAGAAGAGATAGGTCAACAAGAGGAGTGGGTCTGGCTCCTCGACCGCAATCAAAAGTGGGGAGATGAGGCCGGCGACGGTAGCGGCAACCGCAAGCCACTCCGACTTGGTGATGAGTGCTACGTATGCGCCGTAGCCAATGCCGCCTACCATGAGCATGAGCGCCAGGGTGGCAGGGATGATGGGGGCAGCAAAAGAAAATTGCGAAGCGGCGATGGTGCCGATGAGGACACCGGTGCCGAGTACGGTGAGGACTTGGTACTGCAGTACTGCGACCCGCGCTCGCAGGTGACCAATGCCACAAATGATGACAGCCCCGATGAGACCAAGGAGAATGCGTGTGAGCGGTGATATCCAATTCTGATCGATTGCATAGCTCACAAACCATGCGGCGCCAAGGAAGAAAATAATCGCCCCGATTTTAATGAGCGTCTGCTCCTTAAACCAAGAAATAATGAAAAGTTCTTGATCTTCAGTTGGTGACGGAGGAGTGGGGAATGGGTCCGTCGACTGACTGATTGCGACGGGGGTGTATTGGGGTAGGTCTGGGTAGGGGGTTTGGCTTGGTGGCACGAGTGGCGGGAAGTCGTTTGTCTGGTGGGCGATATCGGTGCGGGCGGCCGCCGGGTGGTCGGCGGCGGGAGGAGTGGTCGTCGTTCGTGATGGAGCTTGTGAACGAATCTTGGCCTCGAGCTCACTCACTCGTCCACGGAGTGACACGTGCGAGACAGCAAGAATGATGAGTGCAATAAAGAAAATAAATGTCATAGGATTTATAAAAAAGTAATAAAACACTTTTACATAGTATAGCGAGTAACGCTTGGTCTAAGTTAGTATAGTTGTACCCAATTTTCTAGGTAGAGTCCATGTCTATTCGTTGGTAGTGATTTGTGTATCATAAAAATGATATGAAATATGTTTTCGGTATAGGGTTGGTAGCCGTGGTGGTGGGAGTGTTGTGGTTTATGAGTGCTACACCCACGACACCATCGGTATCTACCACCGATGAGATGGCGGAAGTCGCAATGGAATCCGCAGCTGGTCTGTCGGTGCGGACAGAGGATGATCTCGAGTACTTCGCGGGCGCCCGTGGTTTCTACGCTGAACCAATGGGAGAAGATGCTTACCCAGGGGTAGTGATGATTCATGAGAATCGCGGTCTACGACCTGAGATAAAGCAGGCAGCCGAGACACTCGCCAAGGAAGGATATCGCGTGCTCGCGGTCGATCTCTATCAGGGAACGGTGATGGAAACACAAGATGAAGCACGAGCCTATAGCACACAGTTTGATCAAGCGGAGGGGATCCACAATATGCAAGCGGCCGTCGCGTTTTTGAACGAACGGGGCTCGGAGAAGATCGCGTCGCTTGGTTGGTGCTTTGGGGGGAAGCAGTCGCTTGAGCTGGCGATGTCGGGGACACCGCTGGCCGCCACGGTTGTCTACTATGGCGGTGGAATGGCGACGACGACTGAGCGGCTCGCGCCGATTACGTGGCCAGTCCTTGGTATCTTCGGTGATCAAGATCGAGTGATCCCGCTTGAGATGGTGTCGGCGTTTGAGTCATCCCTCGATGCACTCTCGGTACCAAACGAAGTACACATCTACGAAGGAGTCGGGCATGCGTTTGCGAATCCTTCCAATCCAAATTTTGCACCCGAAGCGACGGCCGATGCGTGGGCAAAGACGCTCACATTTTTGGAGCAGAATTTATAGAACATAATTAACCTGGTGGACCTATGGAGTCGAGTACCTTTAATCTACTGGAGGGTATCTGGTGGGTGAGTCTTGGTCTGATGGTGTTGACCCTGAGATTTTTTGCGTCCCCTCGATATCGTCCCCTTACGCTTGTCACGACGTGTCTGCTGGTACTGTTTGGTATATCAGATTTTCTACAAGTGGCGTACGGGAGTTTTCTCGTCCCGGGGATGGAGTGGTTATGGTACTTCAAGATTAGTAACGTAGTTGGTTTGTGTGTCATGATCGGGTGGTATCTATGGCTTCGCGCTAAGTCGTGAGCGAGGCTCCCTGCGTGTCTTAGAATAGCTGATACGTTATACTATGTATGTATGAAAAAAGCTGACATCAACCATTTGATCGATCGGTGGGAAGTAGCGGGGGTAGTTAGTGCTGAACAGGCTTCGTACATGAAAGCCGATGTCACGGCGGTGACATCTGAAGTCTCGGGTAACCGTTTCATATCTGCCATTATGTACATTGGAGCGACGGCGTTGTCTCTCGGGGCCCTCCTGTTGATTGCGACCAACTGGTCAGGCTTAACTAAAGGTATCAAGCTTGTGCTGACAATACTGCTACCGCTTGTGCCACTGTGTTTTGCGTATTGGCAACTAATTATGCAACAGTCAGATCGAGTGCTCGGTCGGGCAGCGAATATTCTCGGGTTGGCACTGGTCGGTGGATCACTGGCACTGATCGGACAAATCTATAATTTGGAATCTAATATGGTGTCCTTCTTTTGGACCTGGACCCTGTTGACGTCACCGTTTATATTCGTCTATAAGAAGACAGAGAATGCTCTCTTTGCTGCGGTACTCATTGGTGCCGCAACACTCTATTCACTCATTGAATTTATTGAAGCGAGTGATATTGCTGAGGAAGCTGCAGTACTCCTGCTGACGTTCGCGAGTCTTGCGTATGCAGCGCTCTTGTATGCCGTTGGCTCTGGTCTCCGTCAGCTCACTGCTTGGGTAGACGGTGGGCGTTTGCTCCGGCTTGGTGGGGCAGGGTTGGCTACCTCAGTACTTTTTGTGACGACGTTTGAATGGTATGCACGACTCGTGGTCGGCGGCTCATGGCGGAGTCCTGGTAATTGGGAACCACTCTCCATTGTATTCAATCTGATCTTCATTGGGTTCTTGGTGTTTGCGCTCCTGCGCTCCGTCAAATTTGAAGAGTATTCGTTTGCGTTTAGTATTGTGCGACTCTTTGGCGTGTACTTACTCGTCAAGTACTACACGTTGTTTTATTCAATGTTGGATACAGGGATCTTCTTTATTATTGGTGGTGCCTTATTCATCGCAGGGGGATGGCTACTTGAGAAACACAAGAAGCTACTCATCACGTACATGCAGGGTACGTCACATTCTTTATAGCGTATGGTATTTTCTCGCACACATGGAGTCTTTATCACTGCCGTCATGTTGTTTGTGGTAGTGGCTGGTGGACTCATTTGGTACCAGGAGTTGATCTTACGCGAAGGACAGACGACTATTCTAGCAACGCGACCAGTTGATCCCCGTGACCTCTTCCGAGGTGAGTACGTGATTTTGCGTTACGCGATTGAGAGCGATGAGCAGGTACTACAGGTTGCTGACGGTGTATCTGACGGGGGTGTGCTCTTCATTAAATTAGGAGAAGACGATCGTGGTATTGCTGCCGTTGAGTGGGTGCAAGTCAATCGACCGGTTTCATTCGATGGGTTGTGGATCAAAGGTGAGGTCAGAAATGGACGGGTGCGCTTCCCTTCAATTGAGCAGTTTTATGTGCCTGAGGGCTCTGGGACCCCGATTGAGCGCTTACGCAGTGATCTACACGTGGGAGTGACGCTCCATGAAGGTGAGGCTCGGGTCACGCATTTGCTCGATGCATCGCTTGAGGCCATCAATCCTGCCTTGTATATGGAATAAGTGGATCGTTGCGTACTATGGTGATGTACTCCCTCTCAAGACCAATATCTGACGTACCGTTCGTCGCCAGGGAGTCAGCGCGTGGAGTGGTGGTTGGCAATAAATGTGGTCGGGATTTTTTGTATTACGCGCTTCATTTTCTTCGACCGACAGAGAGTGCGGTCATGGTACAGTCGCCATGCACGCTTGAAACACGAGCGATGTTTGGCCCACCGGTACCATCGTGGTTGGCGTGGACGATGATTCAGTTTTGGCGAGCGCCACGGTACTTACGATCGATCGATCTACGCTGGACAATTAATGGAGTACAGATCAAGAGTTACTGGTCGCTGGTACGTGCGATAGTCACAGCACAGCTGTCCTATGATGATGCTATGACGTTGGTTGAATCAAGGATTCAGACGAATCAGGTCGTCGGTATCGATATCTCACTGGGGTGGGGAGGGTTACTCGATCATGTGGTGTTTGTATATGGGTATGATGCCGAATCGTTGTATGTGTTTGATACCCATCGCGTGGCAGCACTTGAGTATGAGCCCCTCATTGAGTCCTATTATTTTCGCTTACCCAAAACGATCGTCAAGCAACGGTGGACTCGGTTTGGACGAGTCTGGACGCTTGATGACGCTTCAGCACAATAAATCGTCGCCTAGTGATGGTTTGGTATACTACCTGTCATGGCACATAATAATTTTTATCTTGATCTCTGTGTGGATGTATACGTGGTCGAGGGAGATGCGGTTTTGCTCAGGTTACATGACAAGTATAACTACTGGGGTGCCCCCGGGGGACACCTTGATGCTGGTGAGGATGTGAATGAGGCGGCCCGGCGTGAAGTGTATGAAGAGGTGGGTCTACGAGTTACACTCGTTGGTCCGGCGGGCTGGGAGCAGACAGACAGTGACCATAACCGTGATCTCGTACCCCCGCACTTCGTGAATCGTCATCCAATCACCTCGACGCATGACCACTCAGCATTTATTTTTATTGCACGCGCCACGTCACGTACGCTCGCGCCACAAGCCGTGGAAGATCAGGCGAGTCAGGCAGAGTGTCGCTGGCTCACGAGAGCAGCGCTCATGGAGCTGAAAGCTGCCGACGAACGACTCGGTGTAGATACGTATCGCTACGCTATGGCAGCGCTCGACGTGCTCGCACCGAGTCGGTAACGGAGGCGCGGGCGGGTCGCTACTACCTTTTGAGACGATGAAAACGATGTGCTAGAGTAGTTCTATGCAGCCACTGAAGAAAGTATCACCGGGTGATCGGGTGGCCATTGTGTCCCCAAGCTTTGCTGCGCCGGCGGTCTGGCCACACGTGCATGAGCTTGGGCTACAGCGTCTGCGAGAGGTGTTCCAGCTTGAGCCAGTCGAATATCCGACGACCAGGCAACTCGGTGCTTCCGCTGCTGATCGAGCGGCTGATCTTATTTCAGCCTTCACTGATCCGACGATCAAGGCAGTCATTTCAACCATCGGCGGTGATGATCAAGTGACCTATATCAAACACCTACCAGCTGAGCCGTTTGTGAATAATCTAAAACCATTTTTCGGCTTTAGTGATAATTCACACTTGGCAAATTTCTTATTCCTCCATGGTATCCCGTCGTACTATGGGGGAGCCTTATTTACACAATTTGCCCATCAGCAAGCGATTAATCCATCCACCCTCCGCTACATTAAGTATGCATTATTTGAGACCGGGGAGTTCGAGCTTGTGCCAAGTGAGTCATGTAATGATCTTGGATTAGTCTGGGGAGATCCGGCCTCACTCACGTTGACCCGTGACTATGAGCCAAATGAAGGCTGGTCGTGGGATGGAACAAAGGGTGGTGAAGGAGTATTGTGGGGTGGCTGTGTCGAATCGGTCGATGAGATGCTGCGACATGGGGTGCCGATCCCCACACTCGAACAGTTTTCTGATATTGTCCTCCTCATGGAGACTTCAGAAGAAATACCTGCAGCCGACTACGTGCGGAGGGTCTTTCGAGCACTTGGTGAGCGGGGGATATTGCGCCAGCTCAAAGGTGTGCTTGTCGGTCGAGCGAAGGCGCGTGAGTTCCATCTCCTGCGCACGCCAGTCGAGCGCGCAGCGTATCGTCGTGAACAGCAATCCACGATAGTGCACGCCGTACGCGCATACAATCCCGATATACCAATTGTCCAAAATCTTGATTTCGGACACACCGAGCCACAGGTGCCGATGCCGTATGGTCAGCCCGTGCGGATTGATCCTACAACACAACAAATCTGGGCGCATTTTTAATGCGCCCTGTTATACTATTTGTATGATTATCACGCGGCTCCAGCAGTTACATCATTTCTTGGAGACGATCCCAGATCGGCTCTATCCGTTTCGGGCCGAGATCGATGGTGTGCGGAGGCGGGGGAGACAAGCCTATGTGGCAGCTGTTGAGCGAGCCAGAGCACGGTACGGCAAAGAGACGATCGGGCATTGGCTCATCGTGTATCGATCCGCATGGCATATCCTCGGAAGCATCGTGGTCGTGATGATCGCGACGGTCGTATCCGAAGCTCTCTTTGGTACCTTAGTGGGGATGCAGGTCTTCCTGCTCGGGTTGATTGTTTTTTTATTTCTCCAGGAATTTTATTGGCATCCAGTACGCTATGCGCAAGGGAGGGTAAAGAGCTATATTGATTGGTTGACCTGGGTAATCCCGATAGTGACCTTGGGATGGCTTGTCTGAATCAAGCGCAGGCCGTGGTACGATAGATGCGACGTAAGATAATTTTCATTATGGCACTCATATTTTTGAC
>CAYXOF010000017.1:0-13878 GCA_964466905.1 uncultured Candidatus Saccharibacteria bacterium
TTGTAGACACTACCAAGTGATAGAGTGGCCTTAAGACTCTCCTCTTTTTCGAATTCTGACACATGGACAAGTCCTGCGACACCCTCTTCGATTGAGGCGAGCGCACCGTGCTTGTTGTACTTAATGACGACCGCATCGACAATCTGATCCTTTTTGAATGATCGTCCAGCACTGACCCATGGATTTTCTTTGAGTTGCTTGATGGAGAGCGAAATCTTATCGTCTTTCACTTCAATCACCTTAACATCAACCATATCGCCTACCTTGTAGAGAGTCTTGGTGTTTTCGACCAAGCCCCAATCGAGCTCAGAAATATGAACGAGTCCTTCAAGGCCTGGTTCGAGCTTCACGAAGACACCAAAGTCAACCGCGCCCGTCACCTCTCCCTTCACCACGTTTCCAACCTCATATTTATTGACTTTTTCTTCCTTCTCTTCTTTTTCTTGGAGACCTTTTTCTGAGAAGATGAGCTTGTGCTCTTTCTGGTCGGCGGTGATCATGACGACACTGAGGTGTTTTCCAATGAGTTCATTGAGGGCAGTCAGGATTTTGTCTTTGTCACCATCACTCACCCGTGGGTAGTTTTCGGCAGAGAGTTGTGAGGCAGGCAGGAAACCTTGGATACCTTGCCACTCAATAATGAGTCCACCCTTGTTGGCTTCCTTGACTTCAAGGCTCATGACCGTACCACGCTTCACAGCTTCTTCCGCATCAGACCAGATAAGTGCTTGTCGAGCTTCCTTGAGTGAAAGCTCGATATACCCATCTTCATTTTCTGACGCGACCACTTTTGCAGCAATCGTGTCGCCGACTGACACTTTGCGGAGAATATCGCGGGCATTCATGTACTCACGCCCGTAGATGAGACCAGTACCAAATGGTGGTAGGTCGACGTACACCCGCGCTCGGCCAATAGCAGAGACGGTTCCTTCGATTAATTGACCTTCGGCTGGGGCTTCGGGAATAGCGACAACGTACCGCTGCATTAGGGCTGCGGACTTGTCGTGTTCAACGACGACTGATTCGCTTGACATACTATGTATTAATATATGTGTTTATTCCGACGACACGCGTCCAGACAACCAGTGCGCGAGGGCTACGTAGCGACCGAAGAGATCGCCTCATAACCGGCCAAGATCATATGTCTGGGGTTAACGTGTGCCGCGAGGAACTAATAAATACCTTACGGTGGTACGACTATACCAGAAAGTTTTTAAACGTAAAGAGTGGGTGCGTGGGTTGAAGAGTTTCATTAGAGCCAACACACTTCTTGTTTTGGCTCTAATGTCGTATACTATCGGCACTATGGTCATTACGTATCACGGGGGACAGTGCTTTAAGGTGTCGTTTGGCAATACCACGATTGCCTTTGATCCGATCGCGAAGCAGTCAAAATTAGAGAGTAAGAAATTTGGTTCAGATGTTGTGTTTGTGTCGCTCTGGCACCCAAACTTTAACGGAGTAGAACAAATGGCACTCGGTAGTAAGCAACCGTTTGTAGTGGCTGGTCCTGGTGAGTATGAGGTCGGTAGTGTCACCGCACGTGGCTTTGGCGTGAAGACAGTATATGCCGGTAATGAGCACTACAATACGATCTACCAAGTCCGACTGGAAGAGATGAATATTCTCTTCTTGGGGGCACTGTCTCAGCCTGAAATTGATTCAAAAATCCTTGGTGAGTTTGGTGATATCGATATTCTCTTTATGCCTATTGGTGGTGGCGACGTACTTGAGGTACCACAGGCATCTAAGTTGGCGGTCAAGTTAGAGGCAAAATGTATTATTCCAATGCACTACGATGATGGTGCGCTCGCGGCTTTTCGTAAAGAAAATGGCCAGACTGAAGCAGCGGTTGATAAACTCACACTGAAACGTAAAGACGTGCTCGCTATGTCAGGAGAAATTGTGGTTCTCGCAGCGCAATAAGGCCAGCACATGATTTTCTCACTCATCAAACGAATCCGACATAAACAAAAGGGCACGAGAGATACGATTGCGCTGTCGATTGCTGGAGTGTTTACCTTTGTGATTGCTGGTATTTGGATACTACGCGTACCTAGTCAAATGGTGTTACCAGAAAGTAAACAAACGGATGAATCGAATGCTTTCTCAACACTCTTTTCAGGAGTCGGCGAACAATTTTCTGCGCTACAAGCATCGCTGGCGAGTATAAATGCCTCCAGTTCTGTTCAGGATGGAGCAGATCAGATGATCGTTGATCAAACGTTATTACAGGACGAAATCAAGTACCTTTCAGGTGCGGAAGATATCACTACTCAAGAAGCGAGTTCGACATCAGTTCGGACCATCGATCCGGTGACGTATGGACAGGTGGTACGGATTGCTACCACGACCCCTTCAGCCACCACGAGTTCATCAAGTGTGCTATACTAGTAACCGTTAACTACATTCTTGTTCTGAATCTATGCCGAAAAAGACTATTGTGCCAGAAATGCCTGAAGCTAGCCGAGGTATCATCCCCCAGAGCATTACGGGTGAAATGGAGACGGCGTACCTAGACTATGCGATGTCGGTGATCACCTCCCGGGCCTTGCCTGACGTGCGTGATGGATTAAAGCCAGTACACCGTCGCATCCTCTACTCGATGCGGCTTAATGGCCTGACTTCAACCGCAAAGTTCAAGAAATCCGCCACAGTAGTTGGAGACGTGCTCGGTAATTTTCACCCCCATGGCGATATTGCAGTGTATGAATCAATGGTGAAGCTGGTGCAGGGTTTTTCCACACGTTATCCACTGGTAATTGGACAAGGTAACTTTGGTTCGATCGATGGTGATTCAGCGGCGGCGTATCGTTATACTGAGGCAAAGATGTCGAAGGTAGCAGAAGAATTGCTCCGAGATCTTGAGAAGGACACGGTTGATTGGCGGCCAAACTTTGATGGCACCAAAAAAGAGCCAACGGTTCTGCCAGCCGCTGCTCCAAACCTGCTCTTGATGGGATCGCTCGGTATCGCGGTCGGGATGGCGACCAATATCCCGCCCCATAATCTACGAGAGGTGGCGGCTGCGGTAGCTCATTTAATCGACAATCCGGACGCCACCACCGATGATCTGTTGAAGTTTGTTAAAGGACCAGATTTTCCACTGGGGGCAATCGCCTTTAATCAAAAAGATATCGCTCATGCGTATGCCAATGGTCGTGGCGGTGTCGTTGTGCGGGGAGAGGCTGAGATTGTCGAAGATAAGAAGGGAGCATTTTCTATCATTATTACTTCTATTCCATACCGGGTAAATAAGGCGACACTGCAAGAAAAGATTGCTGATCTCGTGCGTGAGAAGAAAATTGAAGGGATTCGAGAAATGCGTGACGAATCCACCAACGATATTCGTGTCGTGATTGATTTAAAGTCTGGGGCGCAACCACAAACGGTATTAAATAAACTCTATAAACACACTCAGCTCGAAGAAGCGTTTCATTACAACATGGTCGCGCTCGTCGATGGTGTGCCACAGACTCTGTCGCTCAAGGTGATTCTAGAAGAATACATCAAACACCGGGCGGAAGTGATTCGCCGGCGGACGCAGTATGACCTGACAAAAGCGCTCGACCGAGAGCATATCTTGCTTGGTCTTAAGAAGGCGCTCGACCATATCGATAAAATCATCAAGTTGATCCGGGCTGCTAAGGACGTCCCAACCGCGCATGCTGCTTTGATGAAGGAGTTTAAGTTTTCAACGATCCAAGCCCAAGCGATTCTTGATATGCGACTCCAGAAGCTCGCAGGACTTGAGCGGAAAAAGATCGAGGATGAACTGACAGAAGTACAGAAATTAATCAAAGAACTTGAAGCTATCCTCAAGAGTAAGGCGAAGATGATAAAAATCGTGAAGGACGATTTGCTTGAAGTAGCGGAGAAGTTTGGTGATGATCGTCGTACAAAGATTGTGAAAGGGGGAGTGAAACAACTCAACCCTGAAGATCTGGTGCCTGATGATGAAAGTGTTCTGGTTTTGACACAGGGCGGGTACGTCAAGCGCACTAATCCTGAGGAGTATCGTACGCAAAAGCGGGGTGGAGTTGGGGTGGTTGATTTAAATACGAAGGAAGAAGACGTGGTCACAACGCTGCTTACTACCTCAGCCCACAGTGATCTGTTGTTCTTTACGAATGCCGGTAAGGTGTACCAAACCAAGATGTACGAAATACCCGAAGGACGACGAGCCACAAAAGGGAAGTCAATTATGAACTTTTTGTCGCTCACCGCGGATGAGAAAATCACCTCAGTTTTGGCCGTTCGTAAGGAGGAGTGGGAGGGTGACTGGTCACTTATGATGTTCACCAAACACGGGGTAGCCAAGAAAAGCGACGCTTCAGTCTTTAAGGATGTTCGCCGTAGTGGACTCATTGCGATCACACTTAAAGAAGATGATTCGCTGATCGCTGCAAGGTTTGTTGGTGTAGGGGATGAGGTGTCTCTTGTGACCCGTGACGGGCAGGCGATCCGCTTCAAGGAAAGTGATGTGCGAGAAATGGGTCGAACGGCCGCTGGTGTTGGCGCGATGAGACTTGAAAAGCATGATGAGATCGTATCAGCTGATGTGATTCCCAAAGGTCAAAAGAATGCTGAGATTCTCATTGTAACCGAGCATGGCTTTGGAAAAACGACCCCAGCCAAAGAGTATAAAGTACAAAAACGAGGCGGTTCCGGTATTAAAACAGCTAAAGTGACCGAAAAGACTGGCCCAATTGTGTGTGGGATTGTCCTAACCCCTGAAGAACGAGCTGATGGCGAGCTGGTTATTATGAGCCAGAAGGGGCAAGTGATTAAACTCCCGTTGAAAGATGTTCCTACCCTCGGCCGACAGACACAAGGTGTAAAAGTGATGAAGATGCGAGCGGGCGATGCCATTGCCAGTGTGGTGTTCGTGTAGGCCATAGACAAGTAACGATGGTACAAATCACCCTGATCAGATCGATCAGGGTGACTTGCTTTGCACAGCCATTCACACGCAACGTCATGAAGATGAGGTATACTATAAGATGTAATGTCTAATAATTAGTATGGGTGGACAATTCGTAGTACCAGAAGTAGTGGCTTCACACTTTCATCTCAAACCAGGAGACGTGGTGGCGGACTATGGAGCAGGGAGTGGTTTTTTTCTACCAATACTATCTCAGGCGGTCGGAGATACAGGTCGCGTGTATGCGTGTGAAATTCAAAAAGGCTTAGTTGACCGATTGGCTGACCTCATTCGGATCAAAAAGTTGGATAACACACAGCCTGTGTGGTGTGATCTCGAAACTCCCGGTGGGATTAAGTTACCAGATGGGGTACTCGATGTCGCTTTTGTAATTAATACACTGTTTCAGTTTGAGTCGCGCGATGTGGCAATGAAAGAAATCATTCGTACGATTAGACGTGGCGGACAACTCGTGATCATTGATTGGACTGAGTCTTTTTCTGGTATGGGTCCTCATCCCGACCATGTCGTTACCCAAGATACTGCTGTTGCCTTGTGTGAATCGTTGGGCTGCACATCTGTGCGTGAATTTCCAGCCGGCGATCATCATTACGGAATAGTAATGCGCGTTGTATGAAACTTCGTCCATTTGAATTAGCACTAGTGATTGGGTCGGCAGTTTTGGGCCTATTTGCACTTTTTATACTGGCCACCTATACACCACCTGAGAATGTGCCTGAAGGAGTAACTCTGATACAAGGTAACGTCTTAATCTGGGGTTTTCTACCAAGGGAAGCGGTTTCTCCAGTACTAGAGAACTTAAAACAAACAAATCCATCGTACGGTAGTGTATCGTACCAGTTCATTGAGCCTAGTTCATTTGATTCGCAACTCCTAAACGCATTAGCTGACGGTAGGGGGCCAGATCTGGTACTCATACCACATGAACGGTTGGTTCAATTACAAAGACGGTTGCGCCCTTTCTCTTACGAGACCTTCCCTCAGCCTGATTTTCGCAATATTTATCTTGACGGGAGTGGTATTTTTGCCTTTCCGGAAGGTCTCTATGCGATACCGCTTGCAGTTGATCCATTGGTGATGTATTGGAACCGCGATTTATTATTCAATGCTCAATTACTTAATCCTCCCACAAGCTGGGAAGAGCTGATCAGCGTTCATTTTCCCAAGCTCATTCAAAGAAGTGATGACCTTACCATTAAACGTGCGGTAGTTTCTTTTGGAGGAACTTCCAATGTCCGTAATGGTTTTGCGGCAATCTCAGCCCTTTTACTTCAAGGAGGTTCAGAATTAGTGACTCCAAAAGGCTCGTCATATGAGGTTAACTTAAGTAGAGGACAAGGCAATCCGTTACTTTCAGCGATGAATTTCTATATTGGGTTTTCTAATCCAAGAAATGCTCGGTATAGTTGGAATCGGAGCATAACCGATGATCGGAGTATGTTTTTACGAGGGGATCTGGTATTTTATTTTGGGTTTGCAAGTGAAGCAAAACGATTAGCAGAATTAAATCCAAACCTCAACTTTGATGTAGCTGAGTTGCCACAGGGGGCTAGTGCGACACTTCGTCGCACGTACGGTACATTCTATGGAGTCGGACTTATGGATACCTCGCGAAATCGAGTAAGTGCTCAAAATGTTGCACTCGATATGGCAAACTTTAAGTCATCACTGACAATCGCAGATAATGTAGGGATGGTACCTGCTATCAGAGCCCATGTGATAGCAGGTAGTAATGAGCTCTATAAGCGGACTGCATATAAGGCTGCTCCAGTTGCATATGGATGGCTCAATCCCCGTTACCAAACTGTAACTGGTATTATTAATAGCACGATAGAAGATATAACCGCGAATCGAGATACGTCAAACCAGGCAGTTCGTGACATGGAAGGTCGGATACAACTGGCGTATTAATTAGGTTACACAAAACATGGTAAAATATTTTCGCATAAGTTCAATATTGGGAGGGTGGTATTCAAGGTTATATATTTATACCGTACTTCTTTTATCATTTGGAGCTAGGGTGAGTGCAGATGGACCGGTTAAACTCAAAAATCCTCTCAAGGTGGGCAGTATCCAGGAGCTACTCTCGGCAATATTAGGTGTAGTCATTGTAATCGCAACGCCAATCGTAGTTTTCTTTATCATTTACGCTGGTTTTTTGTACGTTACCGCACGAGGCAATACGCAACAAGTACAACAGGCAACCACCGCCCTTACGTATGCCATCATCGGTGGTTTACTCATCCTGGGCTCATTCGCTCTGGCTGAGGTGCTTAAAGGAGTGGTTGATTCGTTTAGAGCTTAAATACTAAAGTATAGTATATGATTCGAACTCATTTTTTATCTTGGTATCTAGTCCTTATTACCTGCATTCCGCATATTGGTAATGCGGAAACGACCCCTACGACGTACGCAGGCCTGGTAGAATTTTTTCTTGGATTAATTGGTACATTATTGATTCCAGGTATATTCTTAATAGTTTTTCTCTACTCAGTCTGGAAAATATTTGACGCTTGGGTGATCGATGTTGCTGATGAGCGTAAGCGCTCAGAGGGCAAACGCTTCGTTGTGATAGCGATATTAAGTTTTGTGCTTATGGTAAGTGTTTGGGGGATTGTTGGTCTATTGAAAAATTCAATTTTTGGATCTTAACCAACCAAAAATCCTCCCGTGTTCAAATTGAATCAATGGGGATAACTGTGTATTATTATTCGATTTGGTATATAATTAGTGGGACTTTATTAAAAGTTTTGTATAATTAACGTATGAGTAAGATAAGATTAATGGTGGTTGGTAGCATACTATATGTATTACCAATTATAGCGGGAGCAGAAGAACCTGTAGGTTTAGCCGATGGTAATGGTGGACCTCTTGAAACATTGCTTGGGAACATTTTACAGTTCAGTAACAACGTCCTTATTCCTTTCATTATTGGTATCGGATTTCTCGTCTTTGTCTGGGGAATGTTCCAGTACTTTATCGCCGGCGGGGCTAACGACGAAAAGAAGGAGGCAGGAAAGAGTTTAATGATTTATGCCACACTAGGCTTTGTCCTCATCATTGTCTTCTGGGGCGTAGTCAATTTGGTTGCTAATTCAAGTGGTCTACAAGGAGAAGATATAGATGGTCAGGTGCCAAATATTCCTGCTCCAGCACGTTCTTTTGAAGCTCCTGGGT
This sequence comes from uncultured Candidatus Saccharibacteria bacterium, assembly GCA_964466905.1. Classification (GTDB taxonomy): domain Bacteria; phylum Patescibacteriota; class Minisyncoccia; order Phycocordibacterales; family UBA918; genus OLB19. The sequence continues at coordinate 8,123 of CAYXOF010000017.1, forward strand.
TCGGAGGAGCTGGAGCGGGAGATGGAGCGGGAGGGTAAACAAAAGCGTATTGTTTTAAAAAAGCACTTCGGTGCTTTTTTTATTGTATTCATGTTTATAAGTGATCGCAATCTTTACATCAACCCATGATATTCTATATGCAGTTTGATCGTATGATAAAATATCGCAATTTCATTTTTACTATATTTACACGTATCTCTTTGTTTCTTTTGCTCCCATTCTTGGCACAAGCGTCAAGCTTAACTGATAGTGGATACGCAAATGATTCCGACTTTGATAATTTGATCACGAACATTCTCAAGTTCAGTAACAACATTCTTATCCCATTCATTCTCGGGATCGGCTTCCTCGTCTTTGTCTGGGGAATGTTCCAGTACTTTATCGTAGGTGGGGCGAGTGACGATCAAAAAGAGAAGGGCAAAAACCTGGCGATCTATTCTGTACTCGCGTTTGTGCTCGTGATTGTTTTCTGGGGTATCATCAATCTCATTGCGGGTACGATTGGTTTGGGTGGAGCTGCCCAAAATACGACGTTCAATGAAAGTATTCCTGATGTCCCAGGTTTTACAAAGTAGCACCGTTAATTTATCAATATGAATTTTTTAAATTATTATGGTATGGGAATGAATCTTTTTTTCTTGGTGGTGCTCTATATGTTACCTGCAATTGGATTTGCAGAAGATACGAGCTTAACTGGCACTGGTGCAGCGGCGGGTGGTGGTGGATTTGAAACTTTACTCGTCAGCATTCTCAAGTTCAGTAACAACATTCTTATCCCATTCATTCTCGGGATCGGCTTCCTCGTCTTTGTCTGGGGAATGTTCCAGTACTTTATCGTAGGTGGGGCGAGTGACGATCAAAAAGAGAAGGGCAAAAACCTGGCGATCTATTCTGTACTCGCGTTTGTGCTCGTGATTGTTTTCTGGGGTATCATCAACTTAATTGTCGGCACACTAGGTCTTAGTAAAGGGGCTGATGGCACTAAACAGACATTTACGGTACCCGGGGGTGTTACATCACGATCATCTTCTGAAGCAGCTGAAGGCGATGGTACTTGTGGTGGTGATCTAGTAACCGGGGAATTAATTGATTGCTAATAATGTATTGCATGCAAATGATTGTGAGATTATATACGGTCTGTGGTTCTACCTTTCTAAGTATACTGCTTTGGCTACCCTACTCAGTGCAAGCTGACGCCACCCTAGACGCAGCGACCGAGGCAGCTGGTTTTGTAGCAAAATTTAATTCGATTATTTTGTACCCAACGATTGGGCTTCTAAGTGGCATAGCGTTTTTGGTATTTCTCTGGGGGGTCGCGCAATATGTGCTGAATGCCGATAATGATACGGCAAGGCAAGATGGCGTAAAGCATATCACGTTTGGGATTATTGGACTCTTTATCATGATTACTGCATTCGCTATCCTCGAGCTCATGGCCGCTACGTTTGGACTCGAAAAGACACTCGATTGTGCCGATAATCCAGTGGCTGGGTGTGAGACTAAGTTCAAGGTCGGTGGGTAGAGGTGTTGCATTATAATGTCATCGTTTTGGTTGTGAGCATTGATTATCAATTGGTTGTTTAATGTCCAGCTAGTTTATGTGTTGAAAAGTTGCTTTGGGTAACTTACTCTTGGTTTAACACTTATTATTAATGCAATAAAAGAAAAGCCCGAAGCGCTTACGCTTCGGGCTGGGTCAGGGGGTCGGCCATCAAGGCCGACCCAGAAAGAACAGACGAGCATTTGCCTCAGTAGCCTCCGATGACTTCGAGACCAAGCTCGGTTATGCCGAGTGCATCAGCTGTTGCAGGCTTGATCGTGAGGACAGCTGTGCCCTGGTTTGACAGATTTTGGTTTTGCGGGATAGCACAGATCCCGCCACCACCGATGATGCCACCGAGTCGCCGATCGATGCGGAGTTCACAGACTTGTGACATTACGGATAGTACCGCCTCGGCTTGTGTACCAAGGAGGACTGTCTCATCAGCCTGTACGACCTTCGTGACGCGCACAAAGATCGATTGGAGTGCTCCCTCGTGCATAATGAGGATTGCTTTCTCCTTCTCTTGGCAGAGGGTGACGGTCCGCGTAGGTGTCACGTCTGTGACCATGAGAATGCCGGTCGTTGGCGTGCACTCACTCTGGTCGTGGTGAAGGTCACTCACAACCCAGAGCATGGCACCACCGATGATGAATAAAAGAGTGTACCACCCGACCGCACCTTCCTTCTCCTTGAGCCACTTGCTCGCGAAGAAGGGGAGGGTGGCGAGGCCGAGGAGCACGACTCCGAGCCATAGCCATTGCTCGATGAAGCTTGGCGCAAGCGCAAGCGCTCGCGCCACTTCGGTGTCTGCGATCCATCCTGCGACTGGTCCATTGATCGAGGACCAGAAGAGGATGAGGAGGATGAGTCCTGCAATGTTAAGCGTCGTACGCCAGCCACCTTCTGGAAGTTTGACACGTGATCTGACGCGAGGCCAGATGATGAGTGTTACGAATAGGACTACTGTCCCCGACAACCCGTACAGAAACCACTGCATTGCTGCCTCCGTTATTTCTTGCGAAGAGATTCTGTGAGTGCCGTGATCAACACCCCCAGTTGTCCAGCTTCAGACGCGCGGACGAGCGCATCTGCCTTGATGATTTCCGCTGACGCACCACCACCATCCCCGTGAGCTTCAACGATCGCCCTTTGTCCTTCAGCCACACCTTTTTGGTCAAGTGCTTTGCCGCGACCTGTCTCTCGACCAATCGCACCAGCCCTCAATTTGCTTTTTTCGGTCTCAGGGAGCTCATCCTCAAAGTCAGTGATGTCAATCTTGAGGATGATGATCCCCAAGTCAGACAGTGACTTGTTGCTGAAGGTGTCTGTAGTGCTTGGGTCGAATCGGTAGGTCAGGATTCGATTCATGATAGCCTCTGTGACGAGAGAATACGCATCGCCACCCCGTTCAGCGTTTTTCCAGAGTTCCGGCTCGACCCTGCCGATTATCATATCCAGGTCGGTTTCGCTACGAGCGACCGACCGGGTGACAGAAGCGAGGGCCTGGTCCAGTAGTACGTTCCAGCTCTCGGTCAAGTAGAGAGCTTCGCGAATCTTTGATTTATCGATTCGCACTTGGGCAGATCCTTTGATGAGGAACGGAATTCGCTGAATCTCGACACCAGCGAATTCGAAGTTCCAAGTAAAGGGGGCGGTACGAACATGGTCTGTCCGATAGCGTGGCGATTTCTCGTCTATCATCCGATAGACCCGCTTACCGTTTTCTTCCTTCACATCATATCGAGGCAGATTGTAGGTAAAGGGGACGGTAAGGTAGGGAAAATAAGGATGAAGACGGGTGATTTCCCACACATACACACGGTACGCTCCCCAAATGCCAGTGCTCGACACTGGGCCATCGACGTCACCGTCGATGGCATAGTAAAACGAGCCACCAAAATCGATCGTTACCATGCGGCCATTACCAACCCGAACAAAAATTGAAAACTTATTCGGATTGTTTGGGTCGAAGGTCAGTGTATCTTTGAAGAAGGGCGAGAGTAGTACGAAGATGATACCGATCACGCCAATCCCAGAGATTGCGCCAATAAGTGCGAGCAGGATTTCCATCGCAGTTTCCTTTTGTGTTGTCGAAGCGGGGAGGGGTACTCCTACCGCGGACGTGTCTACACTTTACGGGGGTAGACGGCTCCCATCTAATTAATATGATAGCATAATTTGAATAAAAAGTCAAGTAAAATGGGTGAAAGATAGTATTATTTAGAGCCATAAAATAATTTCGATTGAAATTTGTGTTGTTACCAGATTCAATTAGCTTAGCTGATTCGAATTTTTGAGTGATTGAAAGGAGTTGTTTAGGTAGGCTGATTGCTAAGGAATATTTACGTCATAGCAAACGGGACGGTTGCAGAGCAACCTTCCCGTTTGCTACTATGGTGACTATCTATGTCATCAGAAGTAGTAACAGGAAATAATACTGGTCATACAACGACCGTTCAGATTAGTCCAAAGCGTGACATGCGAAGTCGCGCAGACAAGCTTGCAGCTGCACGGGCAGATACGCGTCCAAGGCGTACACTCTCATTTTACCGTTATGTGAAAATTGTAGACCCAATGGCGTTCCGTGATCAGCTGGTGTGTGCATGGGGGTCGTGGGATTGTTTTGGTCGAATCTATGTGGCACATGAGGGAATTAATGCGCAGATGAATGTCCCCATTGAGCACTGGGATGCATTTGATGCGTTTACTCAATCAGTACCAGAACTCATGGGTGTACCCTATAAGATCGCTGTTGAGGAAGGTGATGCCCCATCGTTTTATAAACTCACCGTCAAAGTACGAGACAAGATCGTCGCTGATGGACTTGATGACACAACGTTTGATGTGACGAACACTGGTGCGTATCTGTCTGCTGAGGAGATGAATGCATATATTGCGGACCCTGAAGCGATTGTGGTTGATATGCGTAACTCGTATGAGAGTGAAATTGGTCATTTTGAGGGGGCGATTACGCCCTCTGTAGAAACCTTTCGCGACGAGCTTAAGCACACACCAGAGTTATTGAAAATCCACAAAAATAAAAAAATTGCCTTGTATTGTACTGGTGGTATCAGGTGTGAGAAGGCAAGTGCCTGGTTGAAACACAATGGCTTCACTAATGTACGTCATCTCAAGGGCGGTATTATTGATTATTCACACCAAGTGAAAGAGCAGGGTCTACCCAATAAATTCCGCGGTAAAAACTTTGTCTTCGATGAGCGGCTTGGGGAGCGGATCGGCGAAGAGATCATTTCTCATTGCCACCTGTGTCGGGAAGCAAAAAGTGATACACATTACCACTGTCAGAACCAAATCTGCCACGTACTGTATCTTGGTTGTGATGCGTGTGTTCAGAAGCGGGTGGGGTATTGTTCTTGGTGGTGTGAGCAAACCGACAAGCTTCCTGCTGGAATCAAGCGACGCTTTGCTCACTATTACAATCTGTACCTTCGTGGGTCTCAGTTTAAGAAAGCGCGACTGAGTTAGGCTCGTGCATGTTCTGTGCGCGGGAGAGGACTTGAACCTCCACAGATTGCTCTACTAGTTCCTAAGACTAGCGCGTCTACCAATTTCGCCACCCGCGCAGGTGTGGGTGAGAGTATAACAGGTTAAGACCAGTTTTTCTAGTCGGCCAATAGTGCCGATTCAGGATGTTGTTTGTCCGCCCCCTCAAGGGCTCGAACCTTACGGGTTCAGTACCCCATTTGGTTCGATTGGTTCGCTACCGATCCTAATTGAGCTCAATCGGGCTTCGAGTCCTAATAAACAGTCTCCTAGACTGTTTATGTTTAGTCATCAAGTCACTTCGTTCATTGTTGTCCGCCCTCAAGGGCTCGAACCTTGGACCGTCTCCTTAAGAGGGAGCTGCTCTACCAACTGAGCTAAGGGCGGATGTCGTTTTATATAAACGTACGCAAGAGTGTACAATACTTTGGCTGATTCTTCAATCACCTAAGCGTACGTTTTATGATGATACTTCGTGTGCCGGGAATGGGACTCGAACCCATACGCCTGTTTAGGAGCAGAGGATTTTAAGTCCTCCGTGTCTACCATTCCACCACCCCGGCTAATACTCTGTTCACTCCGTCTGTAACCAAAATGGAGCATGGTACACGGAGGACTATCGTCCTCGTTCATCAGTACCCCGTACTGATTCACCTACCATTCCACCACCCCGGCTAATACTCTGTTCACTCCGTCTGTAACCAAAATG
>CAYXOF010000017.1:13978-16040 GCA_964466905.1 uncultured Candidatus Saccharibacteria bacterium
GAGGACTATCGTCCTCGTTCATCAGTACCCCGTACTGATTCACCTACCATTCCACTTTAATTTTTGGTGCTACGAAAACTCACTGTCTTCGTGAGTCCTGGGTGGGATTTGAACCCACGAATGGCGGTTTTGCAAACCGCAGCGTTAACCCCTTCGCCACCAGGACAGTGTAGGAGATACTGTAGCATTATTTCTGGTTTGAGACAAAGCAACTACTCGCGTTAGTGTGCGTAGTTGCTCGTAGGGAGCATCCGGCCATTGGTTACCACTTTAGGTGGTTGGCTTTTCAATTTCTCGCACAATCTCATCCATGTGCTGGCGGTGTCGTTCGCCTGCATCAAGCATGAAGTCGAGATGGGGAATAATCTTTAAATTCGCCTTCTTTTTTAAGTGTCCGCGTAAGAGTTTGGCACTGCGCTGCAGAAAAATTCGTGCATCTTCTTCCCGCCCATCAGGAATGGTCGTGAAGTAAATGGTCGCTCGGCGATAGTCAGGTGCAACTGTTACGTTCGTAACAGTTATGAGTGGGTTGGTATTAGCTTCATGTTGGATAAAAGTAGCGGCCAACTCTTTTATCAGTGAAGCGACACGATTATGGCGATCAGACATGGTTAACTAATGATGGTATCAAATGGTGCGAGGAAGTCACCAGGAGCGATGTCAATTTTGGTTTCAATTTGCATCCCGAATTCTCCTTCAATCACACGTTGTACGTCTGATTTTTGCTGCTGGAGGTTCTTTACGATACCTTTACCAACTTCGATGTCGCGGCGCAAGACCCGGACACGCTGATCGAGTCTGATTTCTCCATCCTCGATTCGACCACCTAAAACGTGGGTATTTTTTTGCGTACTAAAGTGGCGAATGATCTTGACGCTACCGGTCACCACTTTTTCTTCACGCTTTGGAGTACGACTCTTAAGAGCGCTATTCAGCCAGTCTGCTAGTTCGTAAATAATCGAGAAGGTATCAATCTCCACCCCTAGTCGTTCGGCGGCCTCAGTGGCAGCTCGGTCAACCTTAACGTTGAAACCGACAATGATGGCATCCTTGGTGGCGCTGACGTTTTGTACATCTGTCACTGAAATATCTCCAACGGTACTGTCAATAACTCTTACGACGATACGATCAGATTCAAACTTCTCGAGCTCGTGCTCAATGGCTTCTAGTGTACCCATCATGTCGGCCTTAATGAGGATTGGTACTACCGGAAGAGTCGGACGTTTTGGTGGAGGGAGTGAGGTGGTGCGATTTGGCGCCGCATTATCGCTAATGACTTTTTCTGCCGCTTTTTTATTGGCAACCGCGTGCACCGTAGAACCAATCATGGGGACGGCAGAAAAACCAATAATCCGAATGGGAGTTGAAATTCCAGCCATTTTGATCGCTTTTCCATAGTGATCTTCCATGATGCGGACAGGCGCGGTGACTGTCCCTGCGACTAAATATTCACCGGCATGTAGTGTACCGTTGGTGATGATAATAGTGGCAGTATTACCGCGTTTTGGGTCGAGATTGGCTTCAATGATTTGTCCGGTTGCTGGTGCATTACTGTCACCAGTAAGTTCAGCGAGGTCAGCGGTGAGAATGACGAGGTCGAGGAGTTCACTAATACCTGCGCCAGTTTTGGCGGAGATTGGTGCCCATGGTATGTCACCACCCATGCCTTCGATGTAGATTTCGTTTTCAATCAAACTGGCTTGGGTACGGGGGATATCCGCGCCTGGCTTATCAATTTTATTGATGGCAACAATGAATGGAATATTCGCTTGCTTTATCGACTCAAGTGCCTCTAAGGTCTGTGGCTTCACCCCATCCTCGGCAGATACTACGAGGATGGCAATATCAGCCACATCGGCACCACGGTGGCGCATCTTTTGGAAGGCTGCGTGACCGGGAGTATCAAGAAATGTGATAGTCTCGCTACTACCCTCACTGGTCGTATGAGCAACGACATACGCTGAGAGGTGTTGGGTAATACCACCAGCTTCACCATCGACTGTGTTGCTTTTACGGAGATAGTCAAGGAGGGTAGATTTTCCATGGTCAATATGGCCCATCA
>CAYXOF010000018.1:0-4784 GCA_964466905.1 uncultured Candidatus Saccharibacteria bacterium
TGAGGAAAGGGCCACTCCGGGTGAGCCAGTCGTCGCTCCAAGACTTCTTTCAATGCCGCCGGGTCATTGGCACCAGTCAGTGTGGTAATCTTGAACTTCCGGTACTCGCTCTTTGCCACTTCCCCACCTTCGACCACCGTCATCACACCCACCATATCCTTCCCAGCGAGGTGCGCAATGTCATAGGCTTCGATGCGGATACGTTTTTCGTCGCGATAGATTCGTGCGTCATCTTTAATGAGCGCGATATCTTGAATGTGTTGCAGAGCAAAAATCCGCCGCTTGATCACCCCCGCTGCCTCAAAGGCTTCTTGCTTCGCAAGTCGCATCATCTCCTTTTCAAGCTCAGTAATTATTTGCTGCTTCTTGCCTTCGAAGAAGAGACGAATATGTCTGATCGTCCTCGTGTACTCGGCTTTGGTGGATTCGCTCGGGTAGAGACCGATTTGTCGATTGAAGTCGATCCGACCCTTTACGAGTTTGTTTGTCTCGGTGCCGACTGGCTTGGTCGTATCGTAAAATTGAAAGAGGCGACGGACGATCTTAAGTGCTTCCCGAAAGAGTTGTCCGCTCGGGAATGGTCCAAAGTGGTACTTAATCTCTGACTCGGTAAACCGCTCGGTTAAATCCTTCCCCCGAATGACGAGTACGCGAGGCCATTCTTCATTCGTGATGACGAGGTGGTTGTAGCTCTTGTCGTCCTTGCTGCGAGTATTGTAGCGCGGTTTGTGGGTGCGGATGAGGTTGGTTTCGAGGATGAGTGCTTCAAGGACACTGTCGGTTTCTGTCCATTCCACCGTCACCGCCTCGTCGACCATGTTTTCGATCAGCTCAGAGCGTTTCTCCCTTAGGTCTGGCGCAAAGTAGCTGCGCACCCGACTCCGTAGACTGGTCGCCTTCCCGATGTACAAAATCTTCTTACGTGCACCCAGAAAAAAATACACCCCGGGCGTATCGGGCAGCGTTTTCTTCGCTAGGTCAGCTTTATTCATCTTAGAATAGTAGCACTATGGTACTATAGATGCATATGAGTGAAAATATCGTGCCATTTCCATCTCCGGAAGGAGTGAAGGTTGGGTTATACGAGTTGCAAAACCTGACTCTGAATATAAGAAATATCTTTGAACAGACTGCCGATCGTGACCGGGTCCTGAATGATCACGCAATCATCCACCAAGTGGTAGAGGAGGTGCAAACAATCAAAGATAAAGTACTAGCTATCATCGATGGCATTGACGGTATCCGACCCGGCTTACCTTCGGTGGATGCATTTAAAGCTGAGGCATGGGAGCTATTATGTCTCCCGCTTACGTATGGGACTGGTCGCGCTTCGATGGGTTACTACAAAACCGAAGCATCACTGAACGAGGTCGTGCATGCGTATCAGCGTAAGTTGGCAGAACTACAACACAACGCACTCCCTAATATATAGTATTTGATAGTCCAGTCGATACGTGTGTGCTACAATTGAATTTTAGAGCAGTTAGAGGAGGGACGGACGATGCCAGCCTATACGTCAGATGACCTATTCGTAAATGCTGCCGTTACCTTGTATTTTGAGCGGGGGCACCCACTTACCAGTGACCCCTGTGTGACGGTTTGCACCGAGTGTCTCTTTGAGGTGTGGTTTGATGAGGCACCGACGGATCCGGAGGATTCAGAGGGCATCTACCGCCACTACCGCACGGGGTGCCGTGATACGCGTTGGGGAGATTTTCTCAGCAGCGCCGCATACAAGCGAGCACTGGAGATCATGATTGAGGAGATCCAGGGCGAACATTTACGGGAAGCGAGGGGGGTGGCCTAAGGCCACCCTTTCTATTTCTTCCGTCGCGCGAGAAGTTTTTTGAGGTACACGCCTGTGTATGATTTTGGATTATCAGCTACTTCCTCAGGTGTACCTTTGGCGACGAGACTGCCACCACCCACGCCTCCCTCTGGACCAATGTCGATCAAATAATCAGCGCATTTGATGAGGTCGAGATTGTGTTCGATCACCATCACAGTGTTGCCCTTATCCACGAGTTGTTGGAGAATTTCGATCAGCTTCTTGACGTCATCATAATGGAGACCAGTGGTGGGTTCATCGAGCAGATAGATGGTTTTTTGGGTGTGTGGACGGTAGAGTTCAGAGGCGATCTTTACCCGCTGGGCTTCACCGCCAGAGAGGGTTGTCGCACTCTGGCCAAGCTTGAGGTATCCCAAGCCGACATCAAGTAGGGTCTTGAGTCGCTCTTCAATCGATGGCACGTCGACAAAGAAGGCATGCGCTTCTTCAATCGTCATCCCAAGCACCTCATAGATGTTTTTCTTTTTGTATAGCACTTCAAGAGTTTCCTTGGTAAAGCGCTTCCCATCACACACATCACACGTAACGTACACCGTCGGGAGGAAGTGCATCTCAACCGCAATCTCACCGTTGCCTTGGCAGGCTTCACAACGCCCTCCCTTCACATTAAAACTAAAGCGACCAGGCTTCCACCCGCGGGCTCTGGCTTCACTGCTGGCTGCGAACATATCGCGAATGTGTGTAAAGGCACCCGTGTACGTCGCAGGGTTACTGCGTGGTGTACGGCCAATTGGTGACTGGTCTATGAGGACAGAGCGACCGAGGTATTCCGTACCGGTGAAAGACTTGCAGTTATACGTTTTGGGTGTGCGGAAACGCTTTTCCAGTCGAGCCTTGAGGTTTCGATCGATGATCTCGTACATAAAGGTCGACTTCCCAGAACCAGAGACCCCGGTAATACAAATGAAACGTCCGAGCGGGATATCAACATTAAGATTCTTGATATTAAACGCTTTTCCACCACGGATGAGGATCTTACCTTTTTCGGCTGTTCGTCGTTCTGGTACATCAATCCACTTTTCGTGCCGCAAGTAGCTGAGGGTGACTGACCCAGAGTCATTTTTCTTAGCAGTTAAGAGTGGTTCGAGCCAGTCAGCGACCACCACTTCCCCACCATGCACACCCGCCCCCGGTCCGATATCAACGAGGTAGTCAGCGGCATAAATCGTATCCTCGTCGTGCTCCACAATGATGATGGTATTCCCGAGATCACGGAGCTCATGGAGAGTCTTAATGAGTTTATCATTATCACGTTGATGGAGACCGATCGAAGGCTCATCAAGCACGTAGAGGGCCCCCACGAGTCCCGAGCCGAGCTGTGAGGCGAGGCGGATTCGCTGTGCTTCACCACCAGAGAGTGTATTGGCCCGACGATCAAGCGTCAGATACTCGATCCCGACATCAAGCATAAAATCAAGTCGATCGATGATCTCTCGTAAGGCTGGCCAGGCGATATCCTGTTGCTTCTTCGAGAGCTTGAGTGCTGCGATAAAGTCCGCCGCCTCGCGCACAGTCATAGCGGTAAAGCCAACGATGTTGATACCCAGGTCCTTCTTTCCATCACCACCAATGTACACCCGAAGTGCTTCCGGTCGCAGACGAGCACCCTGACAGCTCTGACACTCGTCACTTTGGAAGATACCGACGACGCCAAGTCCATTACACTCAGGGCACGCGCCATAGGGTGAATTAAACGAAAATAGGCGTGGTTCAACCTCTGGGAACGACGAGCCATCAACTGGGCAGATGAACTTGGCCGAGAGAATGCGCTCACTACCATCGGGACTTTCGATTTTCACGAGACCGTTTGATTCATGGAGGGCGAGCTCTACTGCTTCTGAGAGTCGTTCACGCGAGCCTTTTGGATCAGTCGTGAATTCACTGACGTAGATCTCATCGATGAGCACATCGATATCATGGCGTTTGGTCTTGGTGAGTTCAATCTTATCTCGAAGTTGCTTGATCTGCCCATCAATTTTTACTGCTTCGTATCCTTTGGCGAGTAGGTCGTACAAGAGTTGATAGTACTCACCTTTACGTCCGACGACGACAGGAGAGAAGATCGCCACTCGACCTCTTGAGAGTTCGATCCCCATCACCTGCTCGGCCTTAACCGATGCCTTCACTTCGCGATCCTCGATTGACTTCAGCACCATGCCAAGAATCTCGTCTTGGGAAAGTTTTTGAATGGGTACATCCACATCGAGGCAGTACGGTTGCCCTATGCGGGCGTACAAGATGCGAAGGTAGTCATAGATCTCCGTGATGGTCGCTACCGTTGAGCGCGGATTACGGGAGGCTGACTTTTGATCAATGGAAATCGCCGGGGATAGTCCGGCAATTTCATCAACATCGGGCTTCTGCATTTTATTGAGAAACTGGCGGGCGTATGGTGAGAGTGACTCGACGTAACGACGTTGTCCCTCAGCAAAAATGGTATCAAACGCGAGTGACGACTTGCCGGAACCCGACGGTCCTGTGATCGCGACCATTTTGCCACGCGGCATTTCCACCGTGATATTTTTGAGGTTGTGGGTACGGGCTCCACGGACAATGATTTTTTGCGCATGTGTACCACCTTCGTTCCAAGCGGTGTGGGTAGTTTTTTTAGGTTTAGTCATACAGAAAATGGCTCACACGGTATGTGGAATTCGTAGTATAGCAGAAGCAGATTAGATTAGACAGTCGTAGCGCGCGCTTCCGCAGTCAGGTTTCGGAGCATGGATACCAGCTCATTGAGATCAGTCACTGCCTTGACGAGATAGGCTTTGGCTCCCATCTCCAGTGCCCGTAACCGGTCGGCCTCATCGCTTTTATTTGAGAAGATCACCACGGGTACGTGACGAAGCGTTTCCGACTCCTTACAAGCCGCAAAAATTTCAAAGCCATTCATGCCTGGTAACATCAGGTCGAGTACGATCACATCCGGTGCAAA
>CAYXOF010000018.1:4884-15970 GCA_964466905.1 uncultured Candidatus Saccharibacteria bacterium
AGATAATCCTTGGCGCCAAGCTCGTGAATACGGGCAATCTCTACGGGCTGTCCTGAATTTGAAATCACGAGAACGGGGTGAGCGTCAGTCAGCTTCTCTGCACGCATGATCTGCAGCACCTCATAGCCATTCATGACCGGCAGCATAATATCAAGCAGTACGAGATCTGGCTTGTAGTGTCGGATTGCTGCTAAGCCCTCCAGCCCATTCGTATAATGACGCACATTTGGTGTCATAGTTTTTAACTTACGGAGAATAACCTCCGCTAACATGACATTATCTTCAATCAGCACAATTTTTTTATCTGTAAGAATTTCCATAGCTAATTATCTAACGGTAAAGCAAGCGTGAAGGTCGTCTTCTGTCCCTCAATACTGGTGAACGTAAGGGTTCCACCATGTGCTTCAACGACTTTCTTAGCAATAAACATGCCGAGTCCCGAACCATCAGCATCCACACGGCGCGCATTGTCGGCGCGCGTGAACTTTTTAAAGAGTCGGTCGTGATAGTCTTTGGGGATACCGATACCAAAATCCGTCACACTCACTTCTGCGGTACGGTCTGTCGTACGGAGGGAAATGGTTACGATACCACTTGAAAATGAGTACTTAATCGCATTACTCAAGATATTGAGCATGGCTTCCTTTAGTCGCGGCGCGTCACCATGGACGCTGGGGATGGTATTTATGGTATCAATATTGATCGTGATACCCCGCTCCTGTGCCATTGGTAGTAATTCGTCAACTATCTCGACGATCAAGCGTCCGAGATGAATAGGTTGAAAATTATATTTGACTTTGTCGTATTCTAGATGGTCTGCGCTTAAGAGATCATTCACGAGACCAACCATCTTTACGATACTGGTTTGGGCTTGCTGTATCACCACTGTCTGCTCATGCGTCAGTTGATCAACCTCACCGTCTAGTAACATTTGGAGTCCCCACCGAATGGCAGACAGAGGGGTGCGTAGCTGGTGCGCGGCGATAGATACGAACTCAGACTTGCGTTCATCAATTTCTTGGAGGGAACGATAGGCTCGCTTGAGCTCAAGATCACGACCAACGAGCACTTTAGTGGCCGCCTCTAACTGTTCAATGGTGCGCTTGAGGGCAATGACTTCAGGTAACGTGTCAGTGGTATTACTCATAGTGACATTACGGCTGTGCTTCAGCTAGTAATACCGTAACCAGGGTTTCGTTGTGCGTGTCAGTTTTGCATAGTTTAAAGTTGTGGGTGTTACCTGCCAGAGGCGCTTGTTCTGCATAGGTATAGAAGCCAGCAATCGGAACATCCGTACCAATGACGTTTGATACTGCCAAAACTTCTTCGGAGGCGGTTTCCTTATTTGAGAAGAGCGTATTACGAACATGGCAGCTAAAAATAAGGGCGGCCACTGGCTTCATCCCAAGCGAACGGTAGGCCTGCTCGGCTGATTGTTGTGCCGCTACTACTGCCTCCTCTTTACTCCCAATCATGAGTTGGACCGTGGCACCTTGTGGCACTTCCCCACCACAGGTGATTCCTCCTGCATCATTGACAAAGAAGGGTGCTCGGAGCAACATTTCGCCGGTTGCATCGTCGCGGACCCCAAGCGGGTACGAGAGCGCAATTTCACCGAGCGTTGATTCACTTAAACGTTGTGCTTCTTCTGGACCAATGTAGCGTTCATAAAATGCTAGTGCGGGTTCGTGATCAATCTCATGCACGACACTCCCTTCAGATGAGGTGACAATTTTGGGTGTTCCGATGGGGATCCATCCGTGCCGCACGCCAATTGAAAATTCAAGCTTCCCAATAAACGCGACACCGACAACTGCACTGCTTAAAATTTGACCATTAAAGTATTGAAACGTTTGCTTAAATTGCCCATTGTCGCCGGCCGATCCACCCACAATGGGTACCGAGGAAGCGGTAGCCGACTCAAGACCACGAATGATAGCGGCAGGATTAACAGTGAGTCCATCAGCGAACATGCAGATAAGCTTGAGAGGCTCATTACCAGCGAGTGCCATCAGTGCTTGTCCGAGTTCGCTACCAGCACGCTCAGGATCGGTCGCTGCGGCTGTACTATACGCGATATGGCAATAGATGGAGTCGCTTGCTAGAAGCTGTACTACTACTGCATCTTTTTTAGTTGGACCAGCTGCAGTGATTTCTCCAGCGGTCGAAGCCCCCACGAGTGGTACAGCATCAGATATCACAGACTGAATACCTTTGAGAACAAATTCTTGGGAATACTCAGGTGAGCAAAAGACAAAGGCAATGATTGGTGTCTGTGGGCCGAGCTGCTCTCGTGCTTTGCTCGCCGCCTCCACACCAGCTGAAAAAGAATCTTGATTCAGACCGATTCCGACACCAGAAGTAAACATAGTGTAAGTGTATCATTGCTACTCGGATTCACAGTCGATGTTGTGTGGGAAAGTGCATCACAATGTGAGTACCAATTCCTGCAATCGACTCAATGCCAATCCGGCCACCGAGTAACTGTACAAGCTGTTTCGTGATCCACATGCCCAGCCCAGTACCGACGACGGTACTCGCATCTGCCCCACCAACTCTCGTGAAGGGCGCAAAGAGTTTTTGTTGGTCCTCAGCACTGATCCCGCTGCCAGTGTCAGCAATTCTGATACTTACCCCATTGAATTCTGCTTTCGCCATCATCGTGACACTTCCCGTACTCGTATATTTAATAGCGTTGGTTACGATATTAATCAAAATTTGTTGTAATCGCTTCGGATCAGTTGTGAGATTGATATCAGAAGTACAATCAACTTCAAGCTGGAGTGACTTTTGTTGTGCAAGCGGGTGCAGTTCAGTTTGGACCGACTTAAGAATAGTGAGTACGGTCGTTGGTTCAACCAATACACGCAGCTGCCCAGCTTGAATACGCGCAATTTCAAGGTAATCTGTAACCAAGAGCACTAATCGCTTCGTACTGTCACTTATGTAGGTCACATAGGTTCGTTCTTCAGGTGATAGTGTGGTGACTTCAGACAGTAAGCTGGCGTACCCGCGCATGGCAGTTAGAGGCGCACGAAACTCATGCGTGATCATTTGGGTAAAGAGATCACGCTCTGAGAGTTGTTGCTGTAATGTCGCGTGCGCTTTTGCCCAGTGGATCTGACGAGATAGCCAGTACGCAAGCGCAATCAAAAACAGAAATATGAACGTAAGAATCAGATATGATTGCTGTTGCCTTGACCAGAGTAACTGGTCAATCAGCGCAAATGAGTGCTCAGTGAATACGAAGTACTGTGTGTCGTCAATGGTGACGCTACGAAACACTTGCCACGTCCTTGTATCATTGATAGAAAATTCATAAATCAGGGATTCGCCTGGTCGCGCTAGAGCACTACGGTAGAGGTCGGGCTGATCAACGATCTGATCTTGGTTAGTCAGGGCTGTACTATCGTAGCGTACTGTAAGATTGCCATTTTGTTCAGTCACTATCCGTATTTTGGTGACATCCGGATTTTCACGGATGATGGTGGAGGCAGTATTCTCACGTATGGACTGATTCTGAATAATTTCAGGTAAACTAAGTACATCATGAATCAAGCCCACACGACGTTTCTCGCTGGTTTGAATGTTATCGTAGGCTGTGTCGAAAAAAGTTTGATTGCTCCACAGAAAGAGCACCGGAAATACGAATACAAGTACTCCTACCAACAGCAACTGGGAGTACATCCGCATGGAGGTGAACCCACGAACGAGACTGCGAAGAAGTGCAGACATACGCTATCACCTACGCTGGTTTATGTGTTACCGCTGACGGATCATCCTCATGAGTACGCAAACCCAGTCCGAGCATGAGTAAAATAACTCCGAGCGCGAGTACACCAATCCCAGCAACCATACTGTAGGCGTTTTGAGCTTGTATTTCTGGTAGTGGTGTACTCGTGATTGCGACATCAGCAGCGGCATCAACTGGTGTGAAGGCCTGTGCTTCCTTAAAAAATTGGAACGGATTGCTCCGCGCGACGATGCTTCCGGCATTATCGGTAATCGCTACATAGACATCATGCGATCCATCTTGGAGTTCCTTCTCAAAGGTATACACGAAAGATCCATCAGCATCGGTCTTTACGGTTACGATCGTTGGGGTACTGAAAATATACAAGGTTACAAAACTGTTTGGTAAAGCTGTACCAGAAATCTGTGCGAGGACAGGCTCTGGCACCCGTTCATCGCTGACTGGTGCTGATGAGAGCACTGGTTTTACAGCTGACACTGAAAGTACTTCAGGTACCACCAGTGCAATCACCTCACGCGGCGACTCGTAGACAATCAGAGCGTCTTCATCGACATCTAGCGGATTAAAGCCACGGGAAATTTCAACTCCGTCCCACACCCCATCCTCATCAGTATCTGGGTTGCTCGGATTCGTACCGAAGAGATTTTGTTCATCATAATCGCTTATACCGTCACCATCAGTGTCACGTGAGATTGCGTCAGCGTCCCGTTCACTTCGTAATCGCTCAAACTGCTCAACTCTTTGCTGGAGCACTCTGAATTGCTCACGCAGTGCCTCAGCCTCGCTAATGCCACCACCCTTTGCCACCAACTCAGTAGTCGCATCAGCTTCAATTTGTAATAATTGGCGCTGGGCGGACTCGATCACCATGGGATCGTTCGTTTGTTTGGCAGCAGCCAAGCTTCGTAATGCCTCGTTTACTGACTCGGTTCGATCACGTAGCGCATCTGTGGCGGGGATTGGTTGACCAGGGCTCGAGATTTGTTCGTTAGCAGCTGTGTCAGGAGTAACACTCGTGACTTTGATATACTCACGCTCGATAGGAGCGTTCAATGGAGCCGGGACATCCGCTTGAGAAGCGGCTGATACATGATTCTCAGCCTGAACCGGACTAGTGATTGACACTAAGGCAGGTGCACTTTCGAGCTTCTGACCATCCTCAGCCCGCGATCGAGCGATCACTTCATACGTGCCTGGGGGATAATCGGTATCAGAGAGAAAGAAACGCCATTCTGTAACCGTAAATTGTTTTGCTAAACCAGCAAATTGTACAGTTGTAGAGCGCGTATTACGTACGTACACTTCAACAAAGCGAAGATTCTTTGGGTACAGTATGGCAAACCGCCACGCGGCATCAGGTAGCTGGGTCGCCCGCATACTGAGTGGAGTGATCGTTTGGTCAGCAAGACGTTCTGTAACGGGAATAATCGTAGTATTTTCAGGTTGCTGAATCTCAGTTGTTTTTTCGTCCTCCGTGACGATCACTTCAATCTCGTCAAGATTTTCAGTCTCAACTTGAGCTGGCTCAGGAGGAGCTTTAGTAGTGCCTATTGTCGTCAAAGGCTCGTTTGTGTTCATTGCTGTCGGGTCTCCATTTGATACCGGCAACTCAATATCATCATCCAAACTTGTTGGTGAATCATTGGTCTCGCTGTCGTTTTCCGTGTCAGCATCGGTGGTGCTACTGATAGTCTCAGGCAGGTTTGAAGCTATCGGTTGTGCAGATGGTACATCTGATGTTGTATCTATGCTTGAGTCTAGGGGTCGTACATAGAAATAACGCTTCTCGCTTTGTACTACTTTGTTCGGGAAATCTACTCGTGCAAAAAGCATATGTTTGCCCGGTGCGAGTTGCATAAATGGTATGACACCGCGCCAGGTGTTGGCAAACGGCTCAAGTTGAACCTCTACTTTTCTCCCTGTTTCGTACGAACTAATGACAAACACTACGTGCAAGGCGCCTTCTGCCACGAGAGACACTGGAGTGTCTGAATCGATCGTGTCAGGTAGAGCTTGCACAAAAGAAATGACTGGGGTTGTCTCTACAGCAGTAGCTGGTGGTTGTTCAGTAATTGAGCAATTCTCATCATCAACACAGGTGAGGAGTGCCGGTTGACCTGAATCATACACTGTACTGTAGAGGGATGAGGACGACCAGAAGAGTGCAGCCCCAGTGAGCACAAAACAAAGACCGCCCACGATTGCTATCCGTCTCGCTGGGATGATCCCTTCAGCAGCGAGCATCCGTTCAAACAGAATTTTACGTTCGATGAGTCGGAGCGGTACTCGACTCGGTATTTTGATTACCTCTTTGGTAAGATCGGCAGTCTTTGGTTTTTCTAAAATTGTTTGGGTTTTTTTACGTCTGGTTGGAGTAGCAGCTTTACGAACTGATCTTACCGTACGTGCTTTCGGGGTTGCTACTACGGGGTTAACACTATCTGTCTTCTTACGCACTGACTGCCGGACAGTTTTCTTGACCTTAAACTTAGTATCAAGCGGGCTCTGTCTCTTAGTCGTTCGACTGGACTGACGTGGTATAGGCATAGACGTTAGCGTGGAACGAGCTTCGTGATAGTTTCGATAAGCTCAGTCAGATCAGTCATCGCCTTGACGTAAAACTTCTTGGCACCATATTGCTCCGCCTTTTGTTTATCTTCCTTACTATCTCGGTTAGAGAAGACTACGATTGGTATATGCTGGAGGAGTGTATCAGATTGTAGTTCAGCCATTATTTCAAAGCCACTTTTACCCGGCAACATGAGATCAAGAATGATGATATCAGGTCTGAATTGATGCATTGCAGGCAGTGCTCTAGTGCCATCGCTACTAAATTCAAATGGTAGTTTTGCTTTAGCGAGGCGAATTGAAAGCAAGTTACGGAGAAGCGGATCATCCTCCACCACAAACACCTTAATCGGGCCACCTGACGAGGTAACCTCGGAACTACTAATATCAATATCACTCGAACCTGAAAAATTGTCAGGAATACCGAGCGCACTTTTAATCTTTTGGATAATAACGTCTGTGGAGTCAGTAGCAGTGACATAATCAGCCGCACCACTAAGAAGCGCTCGTTCAATGTCGCTTGGACTATTTGGGATACTGGCAATCACTGGTACCTGCTTGGTGTATTCACTGTCCTGCATGACATCCAGCACCCCAGTACACGCTGTCTCCGGAACTTCATAATCGATCACAATGATATCGGGTCGCGCCGCTTGAATGGTCGGTAAATCTGCCACTTCACAGGTAATATGGCTCACGTGAACACCGTGCTGTATTAATAAGGCTTCAATCGGAGTAAACTGTTGGTTTTGACCGAGGAACAGAACTTTTTTTCCAACGAGGAGTGACATACTAGTATCCTAGCATAATATGGAGAACGTCTAGACACTAACTCACACCCTATGCTTTTTTAGCTTTGGTGATGACTCGGCTTCAAGGACACGGATCTCGTCGCGAATAATCGCTGCCGTTTCAAAATCAAGCTGAGATACCGCTTCCTCCATCTGTTGACGCTTTTCCTTTAAGACCTTATTCGGATTCTTCTTAAAGAGTTCCATGTCAACCTTCAGGAGTGTATCCACGGTTTCGTCGTGCTCGGTCCGCATCTGGTCGGCGATCGACTTGATTTCTTTAGCGATAGTGGTGGGAGTAATTCCGTGTTCACGGTTATATACAATCTGCTTTTCACGTCGACGGTTTGTTTCACCAATAGCGTAATCAAGCGCCTTCGTCATTCCATCAGCATAGAGAATGACGCGACCATTGACGTTGCGAGCCGCTCGCCCAATTGTTTGGATAAGCGCGGTCGGGCTTCGTAGGAAACCCTCTTTATCGGCATCGAGAATAGCCACTAACTCAACCTCTGGTAGGTCAAGTCCTTCTCGGAGCAGGTTGACACCCACTAAGCAATCAAATACGCCACGACGGAAGTCTGTGAGGATTTCGATCCGCTCGATCGTTTGGACGTCACTGTGAATGTATTTAGTCTTAATCCCCTTCTCCGCTAAAAATTCAGCCAGATCTTCTGCCATACGCTTCGTCAGTGTAGTGGTAAGTACGCGGGCACCGCCCTTAATCACGTTGATTGCCTCGTCAATAAAATCCTTCACTTGTCCTCGGTACTCACCCGTTTCGGTGACCGGACGAACATCAATCACTGGGTCAACCAGACCAGTGGGACGAATAATTTGCTCCACCATTGGGACCTGGCTTTTTTCTAGCTCGGCATATTCGTATTTGCCAGGAGTCGCTGAGGTATAGATCCGTTGACCAACCCGTTCCTCAAACTCAGCAAACTTCAGTGGTCGGTTATCAACCGCGCTCGGTAACCGAAAGCCGTGCTCAACCAGAGTATCCTTACGTGAACGGTCACCAGCGTACATACCATTAATTTGTGGAATCGTGACGTGTGACTCATCGATAATTGTGAGGAAGTCGGGCTTCCCTTCTCGAGTGTGGGGGAAGTACGATAGAAGGGTGTACGGTGCCTCACCTGGTTTTCTTCGATCAAAGTGACGCGAGTAATTTTCAATCCCATTACAGTAACCTACCTCTCGGATGAGTGCTAGATCGTGTTCTGTCCGTCGCTTGAGTCGCTCAGCTTCAAGAATTTTACCCGCCTTCCTAAATCTTTTAAGTTGTTCATCTAGTTCGAGTTTAATATCTTGGTAAGCCACCTTACGTTCGTCCTCAGGCGTCACGAAGTGCTTGGCCGGAAACAAGAAGAAGGTCTCGGGTTCGGTGATAATCGCTCGAGTGATCGCATCAATCTTGGTGATGCTTGAAACACTCGATCCGGAGAAGCCGAGGCGATAAATGACTCGTTCGTTGGTTGGCATGATCTCGACGGTGTTCCCTACCGCTCTGAATTGACCAGGATTGAGGTCGGCATTAGTTCGCTCAAAGTACATATCAATCAGCGTACGCAACAAATCAGTCCGAGTAGTCTCAAAGCCGCGCTCAAACTTTTGGTGTCGCTTCAGGTACTCAGCCGGCGCACCGAGACCATAAATGCACGATACCGAGGCGACGATGATAACGTCTGACCGAGTCAGAAGTGCTTGGGTGGAAGCATGGCGTAAGCGATCAATTTCTTCGTTGATCTGTGCCTCTTTTTCGATATACGTGTCGCTCGTCGGCATGTATGCCTCCGGCTGGTAATAGTCGTAATACGAGACGAAGTAATGCACCGCATTGTTAGGAAAAAAGTCTCGGTACTCCTGCGCCAGTTGAGCGGCCAGAGTTTTGTTGTGCGCAATCACAAGAGTGGGCTTCTGAATCTGTTGAATCACATTCGCGCCCGTAAAAGTCTTACCAGAGCCAGTCACCCCAAGGAGGGTTTGGTGAGTATAGCCAGCCTGCACCCCAGCCACCAAGGCTGCTATCGCCTTTGGTTGGTCGCCGGCTGGTGTCTTTTCAGTTGAGATTTGAAATTGCATTTACTATTTTGGAGTTATAAACATCGACTAATAAATTAAGAAAGGCTATTGCTATACCAAGAGCAGTTAATGCTACAATCAAAAAACCTGCTGATATTAAACTTTCCATACCCCTTAACCTGTCGTTAACAACTTTTTCAACTTGTTTTATTGAAATGTGTAAATCATTAAGTTCTTCATTCGTAACTTTTTTTGTTTTATCTAGATCTGATTTTAATTCCGCATTTCTTTTAGCAAGGTCGGATACGGTCATTTTTCCCATATCAAACATCGAGACCCTTACTTTGAAGTACTTTTTTAACACTCATAAGAGTTGAGTCTGCGCTATTTAACAAAGATTCACCTAATTTATTTAACTCCTGCTTCTTATCCTCATCACTTTCATTTGACACCATCTGGTTTATTGTACTTACCGCAGTATGTAGAGCTTCAATTGCAGAGAATGAAGAGGTCAGAAGTATTTCTTCGTTGTCATTAGAGTTGGTCATGTTGCTCATCATCTAATTATGCACTAATTATTTGCTCTCGCAAACGCTTCGTGAAATTCACGATATAGTAGAGATTATGGAGTGACGCCAGGTGCGCACCGAGCATTTCGTGTGAGCGGAAGAGGTGTGCTAAGTACGCCTTGGTGTAGTGCGTACAGACATAGCAGTCACACGATTCGTCTGGCTTACCAAAGTCGCGGACATACTTGGCATTGAGAAGGTTGGTGCGAACATGCCCAGCGTTGGTGCGTTCATAAATTGTGCCTGTGCGCGCGATGCGAGTAGGAGCCACACAGTCAAAGGTGTCACATCCGAGCGCTACCCCTTCAGTAATATCTTCTGGCTCACCAATGCCAAGAAGGTGGCGCGGTTTATCCTCTGGTAGGATTTCATTGACTGCTCTGATTGCCTCACCCAGGTCGGCCTTCGTAAAGCTCCCCCCAATGCCAAAGCCATCGAAGTCCATCGCCGCCAGTGTGCGAGCACTCTCCTGACGTAAGTCGAGATGGCGGCCGCCCTGCACCACGCCGTAGAGGCCCTGCTTTTTTAAAGCTTCATAATTTTGCTTGTGCGCCAAAATACTGCGCTTCGCCCAGCGGTGGGTGCGGTCCATCGCCTCGCGTTGATACTCATACTCGGCAGTCGGGCTCGTGCACTCATCAAAGGCGATGATGATGTCAGCGCCAATGGCGTGCTGGATCTCAATTGATCGCTCCGCGGTAAACCGATGGAGTGAGCCGTCAAGGTGCGAGGTGAAGGTAACACCTTCCTCATCGATGATGCAGAGCTTACCGTGCTCAGTCGCTAATTCCTTACTATAGACATTGAGACCCGATTGCTCGGCTGCAGCAGTCGCTGCAGTAGCATCCTTAGCAAATTTTGTGACCCCTTTGCCGAAGGCGGCGCCAAGCGAGAATACCTGGAAGCCGCCACTGTCAGTAATAGTCGGGAGTTGCCAGTTGGCAAACTGATGCAGTCCGCCCGCTTCTTTTACCACCTCGTGTCCTGGCTGAAGAAACAAGTGGTAGGTGTTCGCGAGAGCCACTTGATTGCCAACGTAATCGCGGAGGTCTTCAGGTTTGAGGCTTTTCACCGTCCCCTTGGTGCCCACTACGACAAACGCCGGGGTCAGAATATCCCCGTGTGGAGTATGGATAATACCCGCTCGACCAAGCGTGTTGGTTTGTCGCTTAATAATCTCAAACGTGATTGGTGCGTTCATGCAGGGTGAGTATAGCAGAGCTTTCCTAGATGTATAGGAAATGCCAGCTTGGGTGAAGCCGGCATTTCAGTCAGGTCTGTACTTACTAACGAATCTCGAGCAACTTCACAGAAAAGATAAGGGTGGCACCGCCAGGGATCGGTCCAATTCCCTGCTCCCCATACGCCTTATCAGG
>CAYXOF010000019.1:0-15773 GCA_964466905.1 uncultured Candidatus Saccharibacteria bacterium
ATTTACAAAACCGTCACAACCCCGTACACTTTCCGGGCACAGAACAGCAATCAGCCACCTTAGCTCAGTTGGTAGAGCAACGGTTTTGTAAACCGTGGGTCGTCAGTTCGAATCTGACAGGTGGCTCAGAATGAGCGTCGTGGAATCACGTTTATTTAATTCCATGACCAAATGAGGACCACCTGTATAGGTATACAGGTGGCTCAGAATAGAGATGCTCATGTTGGGAGAGGTGAGAGTGCGTGGGACATGTTAATCTACCAGTTTACATCGTTAAGGAAGGAAATTTGATGGCAGTACGGACAATCAGGCTTTTTTTTATGTGCAAAAAGGTATATACTCGCCGATACGCATGGCTGAAAAATCCACCACCTCACGTTTGCCATATGCCGAACGTCCCGACTTTAAGGTTGCTCGCGCTTACGAATTAACGGGTACTGATCGTCGGCTCTATCGAACGCTTGAGATTTTGCCTGGTCTAGTGGCCTGGATAACCTTGATTGGGGTCGTGCTCGCATCCATGTATGCTTCATTTTTTGCTGCATATTTTATTATTGCCTTTTCTATATATTGGGTGTTGAAAACTATTTTTTTGTCTTATCACGTTCGGTACAACTGGCGCCGACTGAAACATCACTTGGCAATAGATTGGCAGCAATCAATTGCTCAATTTCCTCATGATCAGATACATCATTTGGTAATTCTGCCATTTTACAAAGAGCCGGATGAAGTGCTCGAGGGAGCCCTTAAAGGACTGGCTGATACCCGGTATGACAAACAGAAGCTCATCGTGGTACTGGCGGCGGAGGAGCGGGCGGGGTCTGAGGCTGTTGCGTTGGGAAGGCGGATGGTTTCAACCTGGTCTGATACATTTGGGAAGATACTATTAACCGTCCATCCAGACGGGCTGCCAGGAGAAATCCCTGGTAAGGGGTCAAATACACACTTTGCACTCACACAAGTACTACACTCCGTTATTGACCCGCAACAGATCCCGTATCGCGACATCTTGGTATCGATTTTCGATGTTGATACAGTCGTTTACCCTGACTATTTCAATTGTCTTTTGTGGCATTTTTTCAAGGCGAAAAACCCCTATAAGAGTGCGTTTCAACCGGTACCACTATTTACCAATAATCTTTGGGAGGCCCCAGCACTGTCACGGGTGATGGCGATGTCGAGCACGTTTTGGCAAATGATTATGCAGGAACGACCAGATCGGGCGGCGACGTTCTCGTCGCACTCGGTGAGTTTTCAGGCACTCTATGAAATCGGGTTTGGACAGGCTAATGTCGTGAGTGAAGATTCACGCATTTTTTGGAACTTGATGATAGCCAATGATGGCAACTTTGATACTGTCTCCATGTCATATCCGATTGCGATGGACGCAACGGTTGCTCCAACGGTGTGGGGTACCATTAAAAATATTTACCGACAGCATCGACGGTGGGCGTATGGAACAGAAAATTGGCCATACATCATTTACCACTTTATTAAAAATAAGCGCATTCCGCTCAGGAAACGTCTTGTGGTAGGAGCATTACAAGGTGAGGGATACTGGTCACTTGTGACGAATCCGATCATGTTGTTTATCCTTGGATGGGCTCCGATTTATCTCGGTACGCAAGAATTTCATACCACCGTCCTATCATACGAATTACCAATTATTGTCAGAAACCTTCTCGTTATTGCGATGGCAGGTCTAGTCGTGTCATCGGTCATCTCATTATCTTTGACACCGCCTCGACCAGAAGGACATAGTCGGTTTAAATACGTCGTGATGGCATTGCAGTGGATTATGGTACCACTCACGATGATTGTCTTTAGCGCTATTCCCGGTCTTGATGCCCAGACCAGACTCATGTTTGGACGATATCTCGGATTTTGGGTAACACCGAAGCGTGTAAAATAATTGTATGCCCGCTGAACCAATCATTGAATTACTGTCCTATCAACGAAGAAAACGGTTTTTTTGGTCGCTCGTATTGATTTTTATGATCACCTTGCCTGTGGCGATTTTTTATACGACGGGATATCGTATTTCCTATGTCGGTGATACCGCGACGATTATGCCGACGGGTGGCCTTTATGTGAATACTGATACGACAGAGATCGAACTATGGGTTAATGAAGAGCCGGTCAGAAATGCACGCCTCTTTCGATCAGCGTATTATATCCAAAATATTGAGGCCGGTATGCACCGAGTGGTGGCGCAGCAAACTGGCCTGCAGACGTGGGTCAAGAACATGCCAGTTGATCCTTATTTGGTAGCAGAAGTGACCGCATTTAACTTACCAGTAGTACCACAGATACGGTTAATCACAGAGTATGAAACCGCGACTGGCACGGCCGTGGTTGGGAGTAATCAGCTGACGCTGCTCCAGGGTGTGTCGACCACGCCGCCGTACATTATGAGTACCTCCTCAGCGACGAGTTCACTCGTGCGTAATCAAGAGTATGATGTGCTCACGACGCTCTTTGCAAGTTCGACACAGGGCACCAGTAGTCCACGCGTCTCGCTGCTCGCTGTACCAGAACTACCACCCCGGTTTCGGTTCGCCACCACTTCGGCTGATGGTGGCACGAGTACTCCCTCGTTACCAAATGTTGTGAGGAATGACATGCGTTTGTCTGTCCGTGATGGTGAGATCTATGTCGAGTGGATAGGAAATCTTAATCGGATACCAAATTATTTTTGCATTGCTTCTGGCAC
The DNA here is from genome assembly GCA_964466905.1 of uncultured Candidatus Saccharibacteria bacterium. Classification (GTDB taxonomy): domain Bacteria; phylum Patescibacteriota; class Minisyncoccia; order Phycocordibacterales; family UBA918; genus OLB19. The sequence continues at coordinate 2,714 of CAYXOF010000019.1, forward strand.
CGCTTCGACGACCATTGCGCGGTACGGCCAGCATGTGTTTGATCAAGTTACGGCGCTCTGGGCCACCACAACGCCACCATGGAATCCTGATGCGACGAAACTCTGCCGACCTGTGATACCAATCAATCGTCTCCGTCAGACGGTCTATGCCATGGACTTCGTGCCAGGACGAAGTGATTTGGTGGTGTTATTACTTGAAGACGGTGTCTATGTTAGTGAAATAGATGATTGGTCATGGCAAAATACCCAACGTCTCTATGCTGGTGTAGAGCCGCGACTCGTCATCGATAATGGCAGGATGTATGCGTATGATCAGGGAGTCTACTTTGAATTACTCCTCACCCTCATTACTTCTTAATTATGGTATTATCGTAACTATGGTAACGTCAGCAGGCCACCGTCACCCGATTTCGCAGATGATTGCGGAAATCAATGCAATCTTCGCCGAGATCGGTTTTGTCTTTGCAGAAGGACCTGAAGCCGAGACTGAAGTATATAACTTTGACAAGTTAAATGTGCCGAAAGATCATCCGTCGCGCGATATGCAAGACACGTTCTGGTTCAAGTCGAGTGATACGAGTGAGCCGATGGTACTCAGAACGCATACGAGCCCGGTGCAGGCGCGCTATCTTGAACAGCATGCGGGTGAATTACCAGTACGCATCATTGTCCCTGGAAAGGTGTTTCGAAACGAGGCAACCGATGCAACCCATGAGGCACAATTTTATCAGCTCGAGGGATTGTATGTCGGGGAAGGGGTACATCTTGGGCATCTCAAGGGGACGCTTGAATATTTCTTTTCGAAATTTTTTAGTGGCAAAACTGAAGTCCGGTTTCGCCCCAGCTTCTTTCCGTTTGTGGAGCCAGGTGTAGAAGTTGATATGCGCCTGATGGAGGGTAAGAGTGCACTCGCTGGTAAGTGGATCGAAGTGATGGGCGCTGGGATGGTACATCCGCATGTACTCAGTAGTGCTGGGATAGATCCAGCCAAGTATTCAGGATTTGCATTTGGGATGGGCGTCGATCGGTTGGGGGTTATGAAGTATGACATTCCAGACATTCGAGAGTATTACACTGGAGATTTGCGCTTCGTTAATCAGTTTTAAGCTATGAAAGTCCTACACAGTTGGCTGCAAGAGTATATCGGTGACACCATAGCGAGTCCAAAAGATCTCGAGGCGCTACTCACGTTTCATTCATTTGAAATAGATGGGATCGAAGAAGTGGCAGGCGAGTTCGTACTCGATGTGGATGTGCTCCCGAATCGTTCAAGTGATTGCCTCTGTCATCGCGGTATTGCGCGTGAGATTGCCTCGATCACTGGCGTGCCGCTCGTGCATGATCCACTCACAAACGTCGAGGAGCTTCCGACGACGGATGCGATCAAGATTTCGATTGCAGATGAGTCAGCTTGTCCGCGCTTCAGTGCTTCACTCATTACAGGCGTGACCATAGCTGAGTCACCACAGTGGCTCCAGACCCGACTCCTGGCGCTTGGTCAACGACCGATAAATAATATCGTTGACGCAACAAATTATGTGATGTACGCGATTGGGCAACCGCTCCACGCGTATGATGCGGATTTATTCCCGCGCGTAGATGGACAGTGGCAGTTTGAAGTTCGCTTCGCGCGGGCGGGAGAGCAGGTTAGTTTGATTCCGGAAGGAGGAAAAAATGAAGATCGGATCGTGACGTGTGTTGGTACCGAATTATTGATCGTCGATGCTTCTTCAGATATGCCAATTGGTTTGGCGGGAGTGAAAGGAGGGCGGTATGCTGGTGTGCATGCGGGTACGAAGAATATTATCGTCGAAGCCGCTCATTTTCACCCGACCATTACGAGGCGAACAGCGCGACGGTTAGGGATTGTGATTGATGCCAGTAAACGATTTGAAAATGAACCATCTCGAATATTGCCACCAATTGCCCAACGCGAAATTATTGCGCTCATCACAGATATTGCTGGTGGAGCGTGTGAGGGGGTGCTTGATGTGTATTTGGAACAGCGCCTATCACCAACTGTGCAGGTAACCCTCCATAAAACAAACGCGCTACTCGGACTGCAGCTCACGACTGAGCAAGTTGGGGCAATCCTGGCACGAATTGGCGCCACCTATCAATTGGCGTCCGATCAGGTCTTTATGGTGACTGGTCCAGCTGAGCGGATGGACCTACTCCTTGAAGAGGATTTCATAGAAGAAATTGGTCGACTGTATGGCTTATCGAATATCACATCAGTGCCGCCGGCACCACTCCCAGTGACTAGTATTAATGTCCGACAGTTCTATACAGAATTATTGCGAGAGCACCTCGTCACGCAAGGGTTTTCAGAAATTATTTCTTCGTCATTTAGAGCGAAAGATACTATTCAACTACAAAATGCTCTTGCCAGTGATAAATCGTATGTACGCAGTTCGTTATTGCATAACGTGAAAGAGGCGCTTGATCAGAATTACGCACATCTCGATATTCTTGGACTGCGTCACGTCTCTCTTTTTGAAATTGGCACCGTGTTTCTTAAGACTGAAACGAGCATCACTGAACAAACAATGATTGCGCTTGGAGTACGCACAAAGGGGGATGGCTATTCAGCTAAGGATGACATGCCCCTCAAGTTGGCCTGTGATGCGGTTGATCGGGTGCTCGGGAAGTCTCTTGCTTGGAGTGTTCATGATGGAGTCGCTGAAGCCAATCTCTCGGCTGTTCTATCAGTGCTGCCGGTGCCACTTGGCTATGCACCGGTTACGTCGCGCCCACCGGTATCGTACGTACCAATGTCACCGCATCCAACGCTGGCTCGCGATATTGCATTATGGGTGCCGACGGGAACGAACGCTACTGACGTAGAGGTGCAGCTACATGCACTGGCAGGCGCGCAGTGTGTACGGGTGAGTTTATTTGATGAGTTCACGAAAGGAGAGCGGACAAGTTATGCCTTCCGGTTAGTGTTTCAGGCACCAAATCGTACATTGACAGGGAGTGAGATCGATGCAGTGATGGTGTCGATATACACGACGCTTGCGACGATTGGTTGGGAAGTGCGGTAGTAATAATGTGACATATCGGATTACGATGACGCACCATCTGTAGACACAGAGCCCACCGCTGTAGTTTTTACCATACGGTATGAAAAGACCATGTAAATATGGTACAATAGAACGTATTAGAGAACGTATTAGTAATGTAACTATTCTGCATGGCAGCCAAGAAAGGTAACTACGATGCATCTTCAATTTCGGTTCTCGAGGGGCTTGACCCAGTGCGTAAGCGCCCTGGAATGTATATTGGTACAACTGGTCCAGAGGGTCTGCACCATTTGATTTGGGAGGTATTTGATAACTCACGCGACGAGGCGATGGGGGGTTTTGCAGATCGCGTTGAAGTGGCGTTATTGCCTGGTGGATATGTCCGGGTGGTAGATAATGGTCGTGGTATTCCAGTTGATGTCCATAAACAAACGGGCGTATCCGCGCTGGAGACAATCCTCACCGTGCTCCATGCAGGAGGGAAATTTGGTGGCGAGGGGAGTGGCTATAAAGTGTCTGGTGGACTCCACGGAGTTGGGGTCTCGGTGATGAACGCGCTTTCGACACATGTGATAGTGGAGGTACATCGAGATGGGGGTTTATATCGTCAGGAATACACCATTGGAAAACCGCGCTATACAGTAAAGAAAATCGGTTCTTCAAAACTCCGGGGTACTGCAGTAACCTTCCAAGCTGACGCGTCAATCTTTCCAGAAACCGCATACGATTTTAAAAAAATTGTAAATCACCTCCGTCAACAGGCCTACTTAGTGAAAGCGATGCAGTTGTCGGTGATTGATGCACGTCAATATTGCGGGGAAATGGCAGCGGAACATGCTTCACCCGAGAAAAGCGTGATAAAATTTCTTGAATCGATTGCAGGAAAGCAATACGTATCAGATGAACATTTCGAAGTGCCACATCAGCACTTCTACTTCGAAGGTGGACTTCGTTCACTCGTGGCGTTCAATAACCACTATCAAAAACCGGTACATAAAAATATTTTCTACGTAGAAAAGGGCTCAGTTGAAGTAGCGCTCGATGAGATGGTGCAGTCAGTTGAGGTATCGCTCCAGTATGTTGATGATATCTCAGCTCGTATCTCCGCGTTTGCGAATAATATCTATAATCCAGAGCACGGCACGCACGTGACTGGTTTTAAGACTGCGCTCACTCGAACATTAAATACCTACGCTAAGAAAAATAATTTCTTTTCGGTCAAAGAGAAGGATGCTGGCTTTACGGGCGATGACGTGCTTGAGGGAATTACTGCGGTGATTTCAGTGAAGATGCCAGAAATCCAGTTTGAAGGGCAGACGAAGGCAAAACTTGGTTCGGTGGAGGCGCGGGGAGCGGTTGAATCAGTCTTCAGCGAGGCCTTCAATATGTATCTTGAAGAAAACCCCGATGATGCAAAGGCGATTATCAATAAAGTGATTTTAGCCGTGAAGGCTCGTAAGGCAGCTAAGGCAGCTAAGGATAGTGTCTTACGAAAGGGGGCGCTTGAAGGATTGTCACTCCCCGGTAAGCTGGCTGATTGTCAAAGTAAGCGCGCTGAAGATTCAGAACTGTTCATTGTTGAGGGAGACTCTGCGGGTGGTTCAGCCAAAATGGGCCGAGACCGTAAGACACAAGCAGTCTTACCACTGCGGGGTAAGATCTTGAATGTTGAACGTGCTCGTATCGACAAGATGCTTGCTTCTGAACAGATCAAAAACCTCGTCATAGCACTGGGGACTGCGATTGGAGATGTGTTTGATATCAGTCGTCTGCGCTACCACAAGATAATTATCGCGACTGATGCTGACGTGGATGGAGCACATATCCGAACGCTCTTACTTACGCTGTTTTATCGGTATTTTCGACCGCTCATTGAGGGTGGATTTATCTACATCGCCCAACCGCCACTGTATAAGATACAAAAAGGTAAAGAGGTGCATTACGCATTCACGGATCCAGAAAAATTTGAAATACTCAAAGCGATGGGAGAGGAAGTGCATGATGATGTCGTGGAATTAGTTGACGATGAAGAAGGGGGAGGAGACGAAGCCGTTGCGAAAAAGGGCGGTAAGGCACGGATTCAGCGGTATAAAGGTCTCGGTGAAATGAACGCAGAGGAACTGTCTGATACCACCATGAATGCTGCTAACCGAGTCTTGAAGCAGGTGGAGATTGAAGATGCGGCGATGGCGGATAAAGTGTTTGATATTTTGATGGGCACTGATGTGTCGAGCCGTAAGTCATTCATTCAAAGCAATGCGAAACACGCTAATTTGGATATATAGGAGATAGGCTCGAAATAGGCACAAAAAAGTCCTGGGTAGTCACAGTGAGTCAATACTTGAACTGCTGTAGCAATCTAGGTGTGTGAATCCAACGAGTATTGGCAGGGTACGTGGCCCGATGTAGATTATTTCTATGCCTGGTACGCTGATACTTATGGCTGGGAGATTGATACCTAATTGATCGTGACTATTTGTGAGAAGCGATTGTTTGTCACATTGCGGTCGCTTGGGTCAGTGACGGTCACTGAAAAACTATGAGACTGGGCTTCGGTGGCAGGGAAGCCAAGGGTAATAATCGATCGTTCATTTGGCTTCAGGGCGATTTGGCTGGTTGAGGTGTATGTCTGACCAGGGAGGCTGGCCCGATAGGTCCACGGACTTGAGGTCTTGGTACCGATATTCTTCACTTCAAATTGAACGGCTCCAGACATAGTACGAGTAAGGGGGGTGGTAATAAAGGTATTATTTACGATTGTACCAACACCAAGAAAGCGTACACTGAGATCAGTTGTGCCATTTGGATCTGACGTAGGAATCGCGTAGATGTACTCCTGAGTATAGGTTGGTGGAGTAGTGATCGAGACTGATCCATTTGGCGTGACGTCTGGTGTGCTTGAGGTCACTGACGTAGTCGTAGAGGAAGTGGTGCTTGTGTCATTAAATTCAGCTAACGACTCATTGATGATGGCTACCGCTTGGGTACCGCGAGCGACTGGTTCAGTATCATTCGTGCGCAGAAATGCGATTTCATAGGTTAGTTCTGCAAAGCGTTCCTTTTCTGAATCAGGGCGAATCGTTACCATGTCGACGTTACCGAGGTTGTAGTTCGTGTCACACGCAATACTCGTTAACCCAGCAACTCCCTCTAGATCGACTGCTACACCCTCGGAGCAGGTGTACCGAAACACATAACTTCCTGGAGTGTCCGTCGTACTCCACCTGATCGTTGTCGCCTTTCCAGACGTGATGGTTCTCTCATCAGCCACGAGGTTGATTGGCTGTATTTCATTTGGTGTACCACCATCAGTCTCCGTTGTTGGCTGTGTGCTATTCGGCACAGCGCCCTGGTATTGACGTACTCCTTCTGCGAGTGAGGCCAGTGAGGCAAAGGCACCTGGTACGACGTGAACGAGTTGCATGGATAGCCACGCGATCGCAATAATAATTCCGATAAAGCCGGCGACGGCAAGTGACTTGATTACTCGAGTTTTGCCCGTGGATTGATTACTAGACATAGTTTTAATACAGTACCATACTCAGCATATATTGTCAATCTTCAATGAATCATTTGTGAGATAGAGTGTCAAGCAAGGAGTGGGCACATCATTAACATTGACTTTTTATTATTACGTGTTATTCATAAGAATTATGAAACCTACTCTAAATGATGTGTGGGACGTGGTGTGGGCTAAGAAATTCTCTTTCCTTGGTGTTTTCTTCGTAGTTTTCTTCTGTACGTATATGACCTTAATGGTGCTTGATATTTTACCTGAAGCACCGGACACAGAGACAAATGCGCTGCTCCTCGAAACAGCCCCTGACCCTAGTAGCACTTCGACAGTCCAGCTGCTATCTGAGTCGTTAGTAGGGGACTGGGAAGAATCAGGAACTGAGGAGAGTCTAGATGTTGTTGTACCGAGTGCACCAATACGGATTACGATTCCACGTCTTGATCGCTCAGTGGCGGTATTAAACCCGGTGTCACGCAGCATTGCTGATTTGGATGAGGCACTGCTTGCTGGTGTGGTTCGGCACCCTGATTCGGCCCTCCTTGGACAACCAGGCACGGTATTTATTTTGGGTCATTCGAGCTATCTACCCGCAGTACGGAACCGTAATTTTCAAGCGTTTAATGGTATTCAAAATCTCGCCTGGGGGGATATGATAGAGCTTGAAGGGGCTGGGGGAGTGTACATATATCGAGTTGAGCGTGTCTATAAGGCACGGGCACAGGAGGTGGTGGTACCGATCGCTGGTGATACGGAGCGTTTGGTACTCGCAACGTGTAATAGTTTTGGTAGTGTAGACGATCGCCATATCGTTGAGGCGGTATTAATTTCTGTACGGAGCTGAACTTGACAAATGAGCTATAATCAGCTATAGTTATAATATAGTTTGCTCCTCGTTGTAGTGATAGAAGGGAACAGTTCATTGGCATATATAAGGTGACAGAAAGCGAATCAGTTTCGTAAGCTTCATTACTCTTGCGTACATGGGTGTAGGTGAGGGTATAAATTTTAGGAAATCGCTTAATTACTTAGTATGTTACATATCATTACAAAGACGCAACGCGTTGCGACCGCCACACTCATGCTTGTGAGTGTACTTTCTGTTGGTTTACCGATATCTGTGGTAGCTGTAACTGTTGAGAATACTGATTCAATCAATATTGAGACGTCTACTTCACTTGTACAAACGTGTCGCCTTGAGACGTCCGCACATGTTGTAAATGAGGGTGGTTCAATCACATTGTCATGGTCAACAACGGGGTTTGATACTGCGACAATTAATGGTGCAGCAGTAACTGTGGCGAGTGGTAATCTAACGATTACTAACATCACTGAAAGTGAAACTTACACGCTCCGTGCAACCAGTGAATCAGGGGGATCTTGCACCGCGACAGTAGATGTCTCATGTATAAAAATTGATACTCCACCAGTTCCCGTTCCGAAGTGTGAGCTATCACTCTCTAAATCAGCGAGTGCAGCTACGGTCACTCCTGGACAAGAATTCACCTACACCCTGACGATCGAAAACACAGGCGATGCTGACTGTACTGGCGGTGGTGTAAAAATTGAAGATAAACTCGCTACCAATCTGCAATTTTTGGACGCCACAGCCTCAAGCAATATTACGCTTGGCTATGGGACAAAGTCGGTCTACACTCCAGCTGATCGTATCGTACGCTTTAATGGTCATACCCTTACTCCTGGTGAACGAGGAATAATGACGATCCGAGTTAAGGCTCCAGCTCCTGCTGTGTGTGGGGATGTATCAATTGTAAACACTGGAAAAACGACTGCCAAGGAATTGAATAATTTCCAGACCTGGATTACGAGTAATACTGTGACAGTTGTTGTTGATAATGATTGTGTGCCGGTCACACCAAAACTCTGTGTTCCTGGTGATGAGTATTATAATCCTGAAGCAGATTTACGCGGAACCATCACACTGCCTGGTAGTGGCACCGTGACGAATAGTTCAGACTACTGTGACTATACGATGGGTCTTGCATCATACGAGAAGTTCGATGAAGTGATTGATAATCAAATCATCTTTGACCGAGCTACCGGTGTGGTTGCTGCTAACAGCACCAAGACACTCACCATTACAGTGCCGACCTGTGCGTACCAAATTGATCTTTTCTATGGTCCAGTTCTTGAGTCTCTCAAGGGTCAGCGATATGGAGATCGTTTACTGGCGGCCAAGCATGTAAATGGCGCTAACTATTGCGGAGTGCCAGTGAAGCCACAGTGTCCATACACGAGTGCTGATGGAGTGGTGGTAGATTTTGGGGATGCTCGGATCTTTAGTAGTCGTGGCGCGGCACAGTCACAGTCGACTCCGATCGCGGCCAATCTGCCGGTCGGTGAGTACTCGGTGCGTCTTGTGGCGTGGGATGGATACGCTGGACGACAGACTGTCTCGCAGCCAAATGAGCGCTATCGCGCAGTGGTGGCTGATGCAGCAGGAGCGATAGTAAAGACCAATGATACAAGTGATCTGACTGACAACGTCGTGAGCGCACTCTTTGATGCGCAAGTAAACAGTACGCTTTCCGTGAATCGCCTTGGTACCAAGGTCTACGCTGAGCATAGTGTGTATCCTGATACGTCATCGCCAAACAGTCTGAATCCTATTTGTGCAGTATTTACCCCAATTGAGGTAGAAGAACCACTGCCAACATGTGATGCCTTTACTGCAGCCCCAGCCGCCATTCTTAAAGGCGCAACCACAACCCTCGCGTGGGAAACAACGAATGCAACCCGAGTGGTTATCAATAATGGTGTGGGTGAGGTAGCGGGTGATGGATCAACGATTGTTGCGCCACTGCTTACCACAAGCTACCAATTAACCGCATTTGGTGTTGGAGACACCAGTGTGAGTTGTGCTGTCCCCGTAACCGTGACAGAACCGCCTGTAGAAACTCCGTTTACGTGTGAAAATAATGTCACCTTTAGCGCGTCACCGATCAATATTACGCAAGGCGAATCTTCAACTCTGACCTGGACGACAACAAACGTGGATAGTATTTTAATTAGTGGTATCAACGCTACCGCGCTAAGTGGTTCGCAGGCTGTCTCTCCTACAAGTGACACGACGTACGTACTGACTGCAAAGCAAGGAACTAAAGAAGTGAATTGCCCCGTTTCAGTTGACGTGGAAACCGGTGGAGGAGGGGGAGGTGGAGGTGGTTCTTCGACCCCGCGTTGTGAGCTCACTATCTCCGATCGAACCATTACTCGCGGTGATGAAATCACGCTACGATGGGATACCTCACGAGCGACTAAAGTAGAAATTACTGATGATCGAGGGAATGTGATTGTGACGACAGACGACAAACTGGGAGATGACAAAGAAGATCTGTACGATGGTTCAATTACCTTGACACCAACCCGAAACACGGAATATACGCTCGTAGCTGCTCGTGGATCACGTGACCGAGAATGTCGCGCTAAGGTAGAGTTAGAAGAGGATGAAATCGTCGTCCTCGAGATCCGTGACCAACAACCATTGGTGGCTGGCATTGCTCTCTCAGCAGTTCCATACACTGGCTTTGAAGCTGGACCACTGATGACTATTATGTTCTACGCTCTCTTGGTCTCTTGGGCACTCTACATCGCGTATGTCGTCGTCGTACGACCACAATTGGTTGGTCAAGGGGAGGGAACACCTCTCCTGGCTCCAGAAGCGACCCGAGCAATGCAAATGGCTGAGGAAATTCGTCCCGATGTCTTCGTAACGGTAACGCCACCAACGACAAAGCCACTCGTCTCAGATGTGCCAGCCAATCTCCCCACAGGTTCGGTCTCGATTGGTTACGATGCGGTTACGGCTGAGCCGGTCGTTGCCGATCCACACCTGCACCAAGCAACGGACGCGATTGTCACCGCACTGGAAGACCGTGCACATGCCCAAAAGGCACTCCTATCAAGTGATGCGGTACGATACTTTATTGCGACGACAGAAGGCTCAGTCGAGCGCTTTGCAGTCCTAGATCAAGTGATCTCAGAGGCAAAGAATCAGTATCCACTTGAAGACGGCTGGATCGTCGTCAATGAAGTTCGCATGCGAGGCTTGTGTGAGGAATGTTTAGTGACTGCTACGGCTGCCCCAACAAGCTTCGTACCAGCTACCGTTCCAGAGGGTTCTGGCTCACTGGCTGAAGCAATTGTAACGGGCAATGTGGTGGCGGCATACGCCATGATCGGTGCTCGACCAATGTTTGCGCTCGCTGATGCTGCAGCTGATTTCGATGCGGTCGTGCGACTGCGAAAGGGTGCGGGTGCAAGTGTGTCAGACATGCTTAAGACTGAAACAGCGAGACTTACTGACACCCAACTCACCGATATTATCACTGCTTTAACGGGTGCTCTTGATGGTACCTATACGGATGAGGCCTCAGCAGTTAAAATGGCGATTATGAAAGCGGTTAAAGTGGCTGCGTCATAAAAACTAAAACTAGATAGTCATAACGAAAAAACCTGCTCCACCGAGCAGGTTTTTTCGTGCGTCAGTACCTTTAGACTTTTGCTTCGATTTCGGTGAGTAAGTGGTCACTGAGCGCACTGTGCGAGAGCGTGCTCGTTGTTCCGTCTCGGCGTTCGAGTGTTACAGTCTTGTTGGTGACTTCTGTGTCGCCTACGACAACGAAGTAGGGAAGCTTATCTTTTTTAGCGCCACGAATTTTTTTGCCCATAGACTCATTGCTATCGTCGAGACTGGTCCGGACACCGATGGCCTTGAGTGCCTGATAGACTTTTGTAGCGTATTCATTGTGTTTTTCGCTCACGGGCACAATACGGACCTGTTCTGGCGCGAGCCAAAGGGGGAAATTACCGCCAGTATGTTCAAACAACACGGCGGTGAATCGCTCAATGGAGCCCATGATGGCACAGTGCATCATGACGATACGCTCCTTTTCACCTTTTTCGTTAATACAGGTGAGATCAAACCGTTCAGGTAGGTTCATATCGAGCTGGATCGTTGCTACTTGGTGCTCGCGACCGAGCGAGTCCTTGGCCATGAAGTCGAGCTTCGGACCATACATCGCTGCCTCTCCCGGGGCTTCAAAGTAATCTGCCTTTCGTTCGACCGCGATCTCGCGGAGTGCTTCTTCCGCAATCGTCCAGACTTCTGGTGTACCGAGATACTTATCAAATTCACTTGGTTCATGGAAGGAGAGTCGAACACGGAGCGAAAATCCAAACGTGCCATAAAACGTGTCAATAATATCCCATACCCGGAAGAACTCGTCTTTGATTTGGTTTTGACGACAAAAAACGTGACTATCATCTTGAGTAATTGAGAGTACCCGGGTGAGGCCACCAAGCTCGCCTGACTGCTCGTCACGGTAGACCATGGTGGTTTCGGCGTAGCGTTGAGGCATGTCCCGGTAACTGTGCGGCTTACGATCAAAGATCTGAGTGTGGTGCGGACAATTCATTGGCTTCAGTGCATACTCCTTGCCTTCACGGGTAGTGATGCGGAATAACTCATCGGCAAATTTTTCCCAGTGTCCTGAGGTGACATACAGGTCTTTTTTGGTCAAATGGGGAATTGTTACACGCTCATAACCGTGTTTACTCCGGAGTTGCCAAATATACTCATCAAGTAAGTGGCGGATAATGGTTCCTTTTGGAGTCCACAACGGCAGCCCAGCACCAACGAGTTCAGAGAAGGTGAACAGATCTTGTTCCTTGCCGACTTTTCGATGATCGCGTTCTTTGGCAGCGGCAATTTGAGCTTCATAGATATCGAGCTCAGCCTTGGAGCCAAATGCGAGACCGTAGACACGAGTGAGCATTGGATTTTTCTCGTCACCGCGCCAGTAGGCACCAGCAATTCGAGCGAGCTTAAAGCTGTCGGCGGGAATTTGCTCTTTCGGGTTTGCGGCGTGGCCACCACGACAGAGATCGGTGAATTCACTCTTACCAGTACCACAGGTGTAGAGGGTAATGGTCTCACCTTTGGCGGCGATCTCTTCAATTAGCTCAAGTTTGAATTCGTTGCCGGTAAAGATGTCCCTTGCTTCTTCGGGTGTAACTTCACGGTGCGACCATTCAGTCCAGGTGTTGAGGAGTTTCTTCATTGCTTTCTGTAGATCCTTGAGATCAGCATCACCTGGGGCATCGCCACCAGAGAAATCTACATCGTAATAAAAACCATTATCAATGGCCGGGCCAAGGGTAAGCTTCGCGTGCGGATAGGCGTCAATAATGGCTTTGGCGAGGATGTGCGCCAGAGTATGGCGATTGTGTTCGAGGGTGATATTCATGCTGAGTGAAATAGTGATGATTTGTAATTGGCTTTGTTCAGACCGGTTGGTGCATCAGACGCTTTTTCCAGACACGCGTCCTCGCCTCCGGCGGGCTCGGCGCTCTGCTCGCTTGATTTTCACCCTGTCGGGTGACCGAGCAAAATCAAGCTGCGCAAGGTCTGGCAAAAACGTCTGGTGCACACCGTGTGCGGCTGACATCCATGCCTCGATAGTCCGTGACTCACGTTGGCGGCGGTGACCTTTTTCAG
>CAYXOF010000020.1:0-2555 GCA_964466905.1 uncultured Candidatus Saccharibacteria bacterium
GAAGATGAAATGAATGGAGAGACGCGGACTTATTTGAAACTGCCTGTGCACCTTGCGCCATACCGTGCGGCGGTTTCTCCACTCTTAAAGAATAAACCACAACTCGTCGAAAAAGCGCGAGTTGTATTTCACAATCTGAAAAAGCAATTTGGTAACATCGCCTGGGACGATAATGGCAATGTGGGGAAGCGGTATCGCCGTCAGGACGAAATTGGCACCCCGTACTGCATCGTGATTGACTTTGATACACTGGGAGAAGAAAACCCAGAGCATCGTGATACGGTGACCGTTCGGCACCGCGATACGGGTGCGCAAGAGCGGGTGGCGATCTCTGAGCTAGGTGCTTATCTGGGCTAAGGGAGGGGTAGAGTAACTACTGATGACGATACTATAAAAAGTGATCGCCCTGCTCGTCGGGCACTCACTGGCGTCCACAGTACGTTTACTCGCTGTTCTATACTAGATTGTACCAGCCCCTCGTGTGGTGAGATCGTTTTATTGATTTGATGACCCCCATGTGCGTAATGCTTGTCACTAGTCAATCGACCTCCAAAACTAACTGAGTGCCAGTTTGAAAAAAACAGGCCCCGCGCGACGGTTGTCGCGCGGGGCCTCTCTGTACCTCTGTAGCCACTAAGAATGCATACTCCCTTCATTCTTGCACTGATACGTCGATACTGGCAGGTCGGGGTGGTCGGCCGATGAGTTCACGCAACTCATCGAGCTCGATGAAGGTGTCTACTTGGCGTCTCAGCTCATCGGCCGTCATTGATGGTTGACTCTTGATCGTCGAAACGACCGAGACCCGTACGCCTTTGCGTTGCATCGCTTCGACAAGCGGACGGAAGTCCCCATCGCCGGAGAACAAGACCATGTGGTCAATGCGATCCACCAGCTCCATCGCCATGACGGCGATATCTATATCCATGTTGCCCTTCGTACGCGTGACCCCAGCATCATTCGTGAATTGTTTGGCCGGCTTGGTTATCATCGTGTAGCCATTGTACTCCAGCCAATCAGTGAGCGGGCGAATGGCAGAGTATTCAGGGCTTTCAAGAATAGCAGTGAAGTAGTAAGCACGAAGCAACCTACCCCTCCCCTTAAAAGTATCGAAGAGGAGTTTGTAGTCGATGTCGAATCTAAGTGCACGCGCGGCGGCGTGCAGGTTTGGTCCGTCGATAAAGAGCGCCAGGCGCTCGTCGCGATAAAACATGAGATATCTCCGTTGTGTTCTATCATCCTGGGCGCCTCTGCGCCAAGTCCACGCGCAACAATACTGACTGAAGACATATATGTCAAGTTCACCCGTGTCAGCGTTTGGTGAATGTGCTAGAGTAGAAACACCATGCAAACGAAACCATCGCAAAAACGCCAATACATCACCACGACGCTACCGTATGTGAATTCCTCTGCTCACATTGGGCATGCCACAGAGTTTATTCGAGCCGATGCCCTGGCTCGACATTACCAACGGCGTGGGTATTCGGTGTTTCTTAACACTGGTACTGATGAACACGGTCAAAAGATTTATGAAAAGGCGATTGCTGCTGGGGTACCAACACAACAGTTCGTTGACGACTTAGCGGCTGACTTCAAACGATTGCTTCCAGCGCTTGGCATTATGCCGGAGATAAACTTTGTGCGTACTACCGATCCTCATCACAAGCACGCTGCACAAGCACTTTGGCGGCGATGTCGAGATAATGGAGATATTTATAAGGCGCAACACCAAGTGAAGTATTGTACAGGGTGTGAGCTCGAGAAGACCGATTCAGAGCTAGAGGATGGACAGTGTCCGCTCCACCCGACCTACACGATTGAAGTGCGAGATGAAGAAAACTATTTTTTTCGCTTCTCAAAATATCAGCAACCACTGTTAGATCTGTTTCAGACGCAGGCAGATTTTGTTGTGCCACACTTTCGACTACTTGAAATTCAAAAGTTTGTTGAAGGAGGGTTACAAGATTTTAGTGTATCACGGCTTAAGTCCAAGATGTCATGGGGAGTGTCAGTGCCCGATGATAATGAACAGGTTATGTACGTTTGGTTCGATGCGCTGACTAATTATATTTCGGTGACCGGTTGGCCTGAGCAGGCAGATTTTGGTGGCTGGTGGCCCGGTATTCAGCTGGCCGGGAAAGATAACTTGCGTCAGCAGAGTGCAATTTGGCAAGCTATGCTCTTATCGGCGGGCCTGCCCACCTCACAGCAGATTTTTGTGGGCGGCTTCATTAATAGTGGTGGTCAGAAAATGAGTAAATCACTTGGCAACGTCATTAATCCGTACGACATGGTTGCCCGCTATGGCACTGAGGCGACGCGTTATATCCTGTTGCGGCACGTGCATCCGTTTGATGACTCAGACATTACCTGGGAGAAGATGGATGAGTGGTACACCGCAAATCTCGTGAACGGACTTGGGAATCTCGTTTCTCGAGTCATGAAAATGGCTGAGACGCACCTTGAAAAGTTTGCTAGTGTTTCCGAGCAATCAACCGAAGTCTCGCTCGCAGATTTTAATTTTCAGGGAGCGATGGATCAAATCTGGCTTAGTC
>CAYXOF010000020.1:2655-15508 GCA_964466905.1 uncultured Candidatus Saccharibacteria bacterium
GTCTCGCTCGCAGATTTTAATTTTCAGGGAGCGATGGATCAAATCTGGCTTAGTCTCGGGCAACTTGATGCAAAGATTACCGAAACAGAACCATTTAAATTGATCAAAACCGATGTCGCTACTGCTCGTGAAATTCTTGAGAATCTTCGTCGCCAGGTCTTCTCTATTGCGGGGGAATTAGCTCCCTTTATGCCAGAAACGGCCGAGAAAATTCATGATGCTGTCAGGCAAAACCAGAAACCAAATAACCTCTTTCCACGTCTAGAATCATGAAAGTCACCTACAATAAACTCGTGCGGGATAATATGCTCTCTGTGTATGAAGCCGATGTCGCAGCCAAGCGCACCGCCACTGACTTTTCGGTTCGTCACCTCACTCCCACCGAAACACTCGCGCTCCTAAAAGATAAATTACTGGAAGAAGCGCAAGAGGTCTTCGAGGCGTATGAACCGGGACAAGAGGCACACTTGAAAGAAGAGTTGGCCGACGTGATCGAAGTAATTGATGCGATTTTGTATCATAAAGGTATTTCTCTCGGTGAGGTACTCGAGATTCGTGATGCCAAGAAAGCCCGGAAGGGTGGTTTTGAGACTGGCCTCTATCTCGAGTCAATTGATTATATTGATGGCAAAGAACCTAGATAAGTATGCGACATCTCATTATCCTCCCAGGTAATAGTCCACGTAATCGAGCGTGGGGCGAGACGTGCGCTACTCATTTTTCGAAGTGGTTTGATTCGGTGTGTGTACAGGAGTATCTGCACTGGCAGGGTGGGGAGCAATGGATTAATCTCGCCACAGAAGAAGAGCGATTGCGAGAGCATATGACATCCGTCTCGGCTGATGCTGAGATATACATGTTTGCGAAGTCAATTGGCTCGATTCTGGCGGTTAATGCGATTGCACACAACGCAATCACACCCGCTGGCTGTGTGTTCTTTGGGATGCCACTTGATCATGCCGTGCCAGAAGTATGGCACGGGAGTATGGCGCCGCTCGCTACGCTTGCACCCTCCACGCTCGTCTTCCATAATGACGCCGACCCGACGACTCAGTACGAGTACACCCGCGACACGCTCGTTGCAGAAGCGCCCGAGGTGACATTTGTAACGACCGAGGGTATGACACACGATTACCTAGATTTCGCTTCTTATGAACCTGCTATACTTACAAACATACTGCCGACTACATGGAAACACTAGAACAAATCACTGAGCGCAATCGTCGAGTCGAACTCGATAAAGCCTGGGAGACGAGTAATACTCGCCGGGCACTTATTGCAAGTATGACGTATGCTGTGGCGACCTACTTCATGTACCGGATCGGCGTGAACGACCCATTTTTGAATGCGCTCGTGCCGACTGGTGGGTACCTCCTATCCACGCTCACGTTGCCAGCGGTCAAACGTGAATGGCTCAAGCGGTATGGTAAGTGACTATATCGACACCCACGCTCACCTGAATCTCGCGCAGTTCGCGGATGATTTCAAGTCGGTGGCAGATCGTTGTCGCGCAGAGCGGGTAGCCATGATCAATGTTGGTACCCGAAAGGACACTTCAGCCAGGGCGGTCGAGCTGGCAGAGACATATGACCACGCGTGGGCGATCGTGGGAGTACATCCACTCAATGTTATTGACGCTGATCCCGACGACTACGGTGCAGTAGCCGAGCCAGTCTTTGATTACGCCTGGTACCAAACACTCGCTCTGCACCCACGGGTGGTGGGTATCGGCGAGTGTGGCTTTGATTATTTTCATAATTCTGATGAGACGTACGCGGCACAACGCGAGATGTTTCGCGCCCAGATTGCACTCGCGAACGAAGTTGGGAAGCCACTCATGCTCCATCTACGGAATAGTAAAGATGGACAGGGAAGAAATGCCTATGATGATGCGCTCGAGATACTTGCGAGCGAAGCCAAGGTGCTCGGTAACGCCCACTTTTACGCCGGCACACAGGAGCAAGCAAAACGTTTCTTTGACCTTGGTTACACGATTTCGTTTACTGGGGTGGTAACGTTTGCAAACGTCTATGAAGCGCTTATCGCCTACGCACCGCTTGATATGATCCATGCTGAGACGGATTGCCCGTATGTCGCTCCAGTGCCGTACCGCGGGCAGCGCTGTGAGCCGTGGATGGTCAAAGAGGTGGTACAAAAAATCGCCGACGTGAAGGGGATTGAAGTACGAGTAACACAGAATCAATTACTGGAAAATGCAGTACGACTCTATAATATCTAACTCTGGCTGGTTAGATCGTTAAAAGGTGCATTTGTCGATGATTTTTACTACGTGTGTCTGATACAATCACTATTTCATAGTCATGTATGTACACAAAACCTTTTTCAGCTTTGTCTAAGCATGATGCGGCGATCGCAGGAGGAAAAGGAGCTTCGCTTGGTGAAATGTGGCAAGCGGGGATACCTGTACCTGAGGGTTTTGTGGTAACTGCACAAGCGTTTGATTATTTTTTATCTAACTCTGATGTTTCTGACAGTATTAAAAAAATCCTCAGTACGCTAGATGTTGAAGATACGGTAGCGATAGATAATGCTTCCGATACAATTACACAACTCATTCTCACAACCCCTCTTCCAGACGTCATTGCGGACGATATCCATGTGGCTCATCGTACACTGGGGTCACAATATGTGGCAGTTCGATCCTCCGCAACAGCTGAGGATGGCGCACATCATGCATGGGCGGGGCAACTATCTTCCTACTTAAATGTAACCTCTGATTTGGTTGTGGATCGGGTGCGAGAGTGTTGGGCTTCACTGTACACTGCTCGAGCTATCATGTATCGGCTAGAAAAAGGACTGCGTCACGATCCCATTTCTGTAGCGGTTGTCATACAAGCAATGGTAAATGCTGAGAAATCTGGTGTAGCGTTCTCGGTGCACCCAGTGTCAGAGGATCCCAACCATGTGATTATTGAAGCTGGTCTTGGTCTTGGAGAAGCTATCGTCTCGGGAGAAATCACCCCGGATTCCTACGTAATTCACAAGTATGACAAACGAATTCTTGAGGTTAAGGTCGGTAATCAAAGCAAGGGATTATTTCGTAGTGAAACAAGAGATGAGGATGGCTATAATACCTGGCGAATTTTCGATGCAGCGGAGGCAGCCAGGCAAGTTTTAGCCGAAGTAGAAATAATGAAATTGAGTTCACTCGTACAGGCAATTGAAGTTCACTATGGTTTTCCTTGTGATATTGAGTGGGCGTATGAAAATGGTTCATTCTTTATTACACAAAGCCGTCCGATTACAACACTCGGTAGCACAGATCAGTCTCCCGCGATTACATATGAAAAAGTCTGGGAGGCAGGCAAGGCCCCTATATTTGAAATGACGCATGGGACATCTCTGGCGTATCAGGTGCAACAACAGATAGGGCTGGTTGATGAGCAGATGGTTATTGTAGGTACGAAGAAAAAGATTTCCGCGTACCACGCAACCAGTAGTTTGCAGCAAGCAGCCATATCAGGCAGAAATTATTTTAGTAATTATGCGGACAGTTTTTTAGAGGCAGCGCATCAGATGTGTAGTACTGGACTGGCGTATGTGCACCAAGGAGAGGATAAGCCGGTAACATTAGAAACTTTCACCGAAACCAGTAATGTCCTTCGCCAGCTGTTTGCGTACTTTAATGCAACCAATCCACAGTTTACGAGTGCTATAGAGGCTGATACGCTGGGAGAAATTACTACTTTTGTGGGTGAGTCAGCGGAGTCAATATTTCGGGATCTGTGTGTATCCGAAAAAGTCAGTTTAATGCAAACCGAACAAGTGGCATGGATGGAACTCGTGATAGATGCTAGTAAATCCTTACAAGGTATTGATGAGCGTATTGAACGCCACTACAATTCGTTTAAGTATTTAGTGGGGGATGAAGGGAATGTTGCGATGAGCCCACATTCATTACGAGAACAATTAGAAAAGGAATTGCGTGATGTGACTGATTACACAGCTACATTGCACTCTATGAAGGTGTATACAGAGGAGTCAATAGAGCAAAAGAAACGCCTGATTGAACAGTATAACCTTCCAGAACATCTTGTGAAGCAGACGGTATTATTGGCAGACATTGGACATATTCGACTGGAATTACGCTCTGCTTGGACAGCAGTTATGCATCTGTTACGTAAACAGTTAGCAATACTTGCAGTAGATCAAGCGGTAGAGGTAACGGTGCTTGAGAAGTATACTGCCGATGAAATTGTATCGATAATAAAATCAGGCCGCGCCTTCGCTGACCGACCTGACAATTTTTCGGTATCAATTAACGCAGGTAACTGCACCATATTGTTTGGTAATTTAGCAAAGACAAAAGCAGATTTCAATGTACCAGCAGAAGCTTCAAATGACGGTAATACACTGATTGGAAGCACGGCCTTTCCAGGCGTTGTCGAGGGCCCCGTGGTGGTGCTTGATTGGGGAGCCCCTGATTTTAATGAAAAGATTCAATCCTTTCCTAAAGGGGCGATCTTGGTTGCTGGACAGACTCGACCGATGCTTGTGCCGGCAATAAAAAAGGCCGCAGCGATTGTAACCGATGAAGGAGGGATTACTTCACATGCCGCCATTGTGGCTCGTGAGTTCAAAAAACCGTGTGTGATCGGTACTAAATCAGCCACCGAGCTACTTCACGATGGTGAGATTGTGATCGTTGATGCAACTAAGGGTACTGTTATTCGCGTAGGAGAAACAATAAAGGGGGGCTAGATGCCCCCCCTGGTACAAGTCGTAGAAGTGACCTTACATCCTGAATTTGTACGAGATCACTTCGCGGTAGAGGGCGTCACTGATTGCCCAAAACATCGCCTCTACCTTGTGAGGGTTCTGGGATTTCCAGGCGTTCTTTGCTCCATCCAGTTCAAGACAGATGATTTCCTGCTTCACACCTGATTCGATTAGATGTGCCATCGTTTCTTTATCGGCAGCGACCACAAAATTGATTGTTGCAAGGTCGACTGTCGAAAGATGTCGCTTACGGTGGTTGGTAAGGTCAATGCCGTACGTCGGCGCTATCGCAATCGCGAGAGCAGGGGCCCCTTCGCCAGATTTGGCAGAGTCAAGAACTCCTGCCGACTCAACCACGACCTCATTGCGCCCCTGATTTCGGAGCATCAGCTCGAGCAACCCACGTATCACCGGTGAACGGTCACTGTTACCGAGGCATATGCACAAAATGTTCATGCCGTCTTCCTTCAGTTTGATGTGAGAGGGGCTTTTATATCAAATACTATTTATACGTATAGTCAAGTTGATTGATGTCACGCACATAAATTATGTGGCGTTTTGTGAATGCAGTAATGGAGAAGTGAAAGAATCAAGTGGTGCTTATAGTTAATCAAACACACTCACGAGATACTCATCGATTTTGCGCTGCTCCCAGTCGTAGAAGTGGGCATCTGCCCGTTTGAGGTCGCCGGCGAGGTCGCGGCCGACGAAGCGCCAGTGCCACGGCTCGAATAGGTAGAATTGGTTACCTTCGGGGTAGGACAGTGTGAAGCCGTACTTATGAGCATTTTCAATTAACCATTCATATTCAGGAGTGGTGGCAAAGGCTTCTGTTAAGGTGCCAGTGTCAGACGTGGTGAAATCGAGTGAGGTACCAAGTTGGTGCTCCGAGAAGCCTTGGTCAGCGGAGAAGGCATTAGCTCCTTCGCCATAGCTCACGAGGTAGCGACCCTTTAGTTCTGTCTGATA
Source organism: uncultured Candidatus Saccharibacteria bacterium (assembly GCA_964466905.1). Classification (GTDB taxonomy): domain Bacteria; phylum Patescibacteriota; class Minisyncoccia; order Phycocordibacterales; family UBA918; genus OLB19. The sequence goes on from CAYXOF010000020.1 coordinate 8,365, forward strand.
TTCAAAGGAGCGATAGGCGGAGAGGACTTTCATGTCGAGGTCGGCGCGCTCCGCCGCCCGGAGGAGATCCTCAAGGTGGTCGTAGGCGTCAGCGAGGAAGTATTCATCGTCAGCACTTGGGTGAACATATCGATTGGGGATCTCCTTTAATTTCCGGGGAATATAGTTTTCATTGAGGAATGAAACGCGCGAGTACTTTTGGAGAATTTCTTCGTCGATTTGGGCGAGTTTGTCGAGGACACCGACCGTACCCGCGAGATCACGAATTTGATCTTCAAAGGCTTCGTTTTTATCTTTTTCATCACGATAGTCGTCGGCGAGATTCTCAAGTTCTTCTTTGATATTTTCGAGTTCGGCTCGTTGCTCACTGATAAGATTTTGGGCTTCGGTGAAGGCTTTGGTAGTAGAGGAGGATTGTTGCAAAAAGATGTTGCGTTCGTGGAGAAGCATAGTGATTCGGTCGGTATTGGTGACGTGGAGATAGGTCAGATAGCCGCTCGCGCCACTGAGGATGACAACACTACCGATGAGCGCTTTTTCGAGGAGGGGATGCGTTGACATGTTGGTATTATACCATGATTTCGGGGTGTGGCTGGGTAAGGAAGATGCCGGGGCCAACGGGCGGCAGGAGAGCCTTGTTCGGCTACCTACAGTTTTTTGGCCCCTTTCACCAAGTTGATCTGACCGTTGCGAAGGGTGTATTTGTGTGGTAGCGTACACGGGTTATTAGTTAGTTCTGTACATCATGTCAGAGACAACAATGCCGGCCGTCGAAGTGAGTCAGGCCCACGAGGGAGAACTCGTGAGTTATGAGCTCGCTTTCCACGTACTTCCAACGGTGGCCGAAGGGGAAGTAGGATCTATCGTTGCACAATTAAAATCGATCATTACCAGTCACGAAGGAGTGGTCACCACTGAAGAGGCACCTGAGCGCTTTGAGCTCGCCTACGATATCGTCAAATACCTTGAAGGACGCAACCGTAAGTTTAGTAGTGCGTACTTCGGGTGGGTACGCTTTACCGCACCAGCGGCATCTGTCGAGCCGATTAACCAGGCGGTGGGAGGAGTAAAAGACATTCTCCGACACCTCATCGTGAAGCTATCAAAAGCTGAAGAAGCTCATCCATTTTATTTCCACGAAGCACTTGATCTGCCGCCAGTACAAGCGGTTGACCTCGATGAGGTAGTCGCAGAGGAGGGTGAAGAAGTCGAAGTGACTGATGACGTAGCGGTGACGGAAGATGAGAGTGGTGTCGAAGCGAAGTAGGCGGTATACTACGGTATATCACTAACCACATTACGTTATGTACCTCAACAAAGCGATGATTTACGGCAACCTAACGCGCGATCCTGCGATGAAAGCGCTCCCGAGTGGCATGCAGGTCTGCACCTTCTCGCTGGCGACTAACCGAGTCTACAACGACCGAGACGGAAAGCGCCAAGAGTCGACCGACTACCACAACATCACGGTCTTCGGCAAGCAAGCTGAAAATTGCGCCAAGTACCTTACCAAGGGTAATAGTGCATATGTAGAAGGGAGCCTCCGCACTAATAGCTGGGAAAAGGACGGGGTGAAGCAGTACCGCACCGAGATCATCGCCGACCGAGTCCAGTTTGGACCAAAGGGAGGTGGGTCAGCGTCAACCGGTGCAAACCCGCAAGATACCGGGAAAGCCGGAGAGAAGGCACCAGCGTTGCCGGATTATCCTGAAGAGGAGATTAATCCTGAAGACATCCCCTTTTAAGTTTAAAATCACCTCATCTGCTTTGTCAGACTACGGATTGACCAATTCACCGTACCACCAGTACGACTCATTGTTCAATCCTTGTCTTCTGCGCAGCTAAGGCAATTTCTAAACTTAAAATTGTCTGATCACACACGAACATCGAAAGATAGCAATCATTTATTCATCTAATACACTATCATGGAAGAACAAAAGCAAACCATCAATCATATTGACTATAAAGACATCACACGCCTTCGTGGTCATGTGAATCCACACGCTCGTATGAATGGTCGTCGCCGCACCGGCTTCAAGGCTAAGGAGCAGCGTGACTTCGCGCAAGCGATCAAGCGAGCACGCTTTATGGCGCTCATGCCATACATCCAGCACTAAGTGTCGGGGAGGACGAGTAACAAAAGAGGCGGCACCTACGGTGCCGCCTCTTTTGTCACGCACAAACAATGGGTAAAAAACTACACTACACCTTGACAAATACTTCAAGTATGAAATAATTAACACTCAGAAAAGAACCAGCGCAGGAGCGCTACGGGAGGTCTCCATGGAAATGGAAAAAAAAGTCAAAGATGTCATTTACTTGTATGCAGGGCTGATGTGTGTCCTGACTGTCTTCTGGTGGTACTTTCTCACCTGTTTCTTGGACGCCCATACTGGTTGGGCACTGATGTACTCGTGGTGGGTCCTTGCGCCCGTTACAGTCATCGGATTGGTGACACTGGTCGTGCGAAAGCGCTGACCGAATAGAAGCCCTTGCGCGTGCGCGAGGGCTTCGTTACGTTTGTGGTGGGTAATGTCTCATCTTTTAATTGTTTTTGGTTTAAGATGGTGTGGCCTGAGTTTTGTTATGCCTTCTCTACGCGCTCAGAATAATCGCCCGTCTCAGTATTGACTGCGATGATGTCTCCCGTATTGATAAACATCGGTGCCATTACTTTTGCCCCCGTTTCAAGGGTGACTTCTTTTAGTGCACCACCCGAGCTGTTGCCTTTGACCGCATCGACCGCTTCTTTTACTTTTAGCTCAACTTTAATTGGGAACTTTAGCCCAATCACCTCGTCGCCGAAGGAGATGGTATCAATATCACTGCGATCTTTGAGGAAACGACCCTGGTCACCAACTAAGTCTTCACTCAGCATGAAGCGTTCACTTGGCTTCCCAACGTTATGAAACCAGTACTCACTGCCTTTCCGGTAGATGAAGGTGGCGGTCTTCGTTTCTAGTTCCGCCTCCTGCACCGTTTCGTTCTGGTGGAAGGTGACCTCGACAACACGACCTGATTTCAGGTTTTTAAGCTTGGTGATATTGACAGGCTTACGTTGTTGTTTCCGGAAGACGTGGGAAGCGATCACGAGATATGGATCATCATCATGGAGAATGACTTTTCTAAGAGTGATTTCGTTATATGACAAGACAGCCATGGTAAATTTCGATGTTATAGTAAGCGGGTAGATACTAGCATATGTTTGGCTATACTTCCAAAGACAACGCCTCTAATTGGAGTGACGAAGAGCTCTTACTGGCTTCAGGTGCCCAGCCGTGGGTGTTTTCGATCATTGTCGAGCGCTATCAGGCACCTTTCTTGCGGAAGACGCGGGGGATTATTCGTAATCCGCAGGATGCTGAGGAAGTGGTGCAAGATGCCTTCACAAAGATTTACATAAATGCGAGCTCATTTACCCCCCAAGACGGTGCGAAGTTTTCATCTTGGGCCTATCGTATTCTCCTCAATACTGCTTTTACCCGCTACCAGAAGCTCGTGAAGGAAGGCCGGCGCTTTAGTAACCTTGATCCAGAATTTGAACAATTCGTCGGTGAACGAACCGAGCACTCAGGCTTTGCCGAGACGAGTGACGCAATCGAGCGAGTCCTCGCTCGATTGCCGGGACACTTTGCGGCGGTGTTGCGGCTCCATTACTTGGAGCGTTGGAGCCAGGAGGATATCGCCGAAGAGATGGGTGAAAACGTCGGGACCATCAAGGCCCGCATTCATCGCGCCAAGGCTGCCTTCCGTGCGAAAACTGGTCCAGGCGAAGTGGGCGAGTTATTTGAGTAACGTTTTTAGGTGAGTGGTGGTTATAAAAAGCGTATGGAAACACAGCATCAACAATTACACGCTCGCATCATGCGCCGAGTTTGGTACAGCTTTGCCATTAGTACCGTCAGCTACGCGCCCTTGTGGTATGGAATCGGGTTTGGAGTGAGTCTCGGACTCTTCCGTGAATTAGTCTTTGTGAGTCGAGTGATCGAAAATTTTCTCGCGGTTCCAGTGGGGAATGCACCTAGCTATGCACTGTCAGTTGTCATGAATGCACTCCAGAGTGGTGAATTCCTCACGCTAGCGAGCCTTGGTGTCATGGGGCTCGTGACGGTTTCGCTTGTCCGTCGCCTCGCTCATGCTACTAGTGCGCCTGTGTTGCATCGATGGCAGGTGGGATAGGTATTGTGGTAGATAGCAAGATAAACAAACGACGGGCACGAAGTGCCCGTCGTTTGTTTTGAGTGTGTCTTCTATTGTGTATGCGTTGTGTGAATGCGTGTGTTCGTAGACAAAACACTGGAGCGGCGTTATGACCCCGCTTCAGCTTTAAGTGCCTTACGGATGTGTCCAAGCAGTTCTTTCTTTAGCTTTGCGTCTTCACGGAGCGTCGTTCGCGCTGCGTCGTAGCCACGACCAAGCTTCACTTCGGTACTTTCGTCACCACCAGGCGGGAGGTATGAGTACGAGGCACCTGATTTCTTGATGAGCTTGTACTTTTCACCAAGTGCGAGGAGCTCTCCCTCACTTGAGATACCTTCTCCGTAGATGAGGTCGAATTCGGTCGTGCGGAACGGGGAAGCCACCTTGTTCTTCACCACTTTCACGCGGTGCCGACCACCGACCACCTCCTCACCCTTTTTGATTTGGGCGATGCGACGAATATCGAGTCGGACCGAGGTGTAGAACTTCAGTGCCTTACCACCTGGCGTCGTCTCAGGATTTCCAAACATCACCCCGACTTGCATCCGGATCTGGTTGATAAAGATCACCACTGTCTTACTCTTGCTGACGATGCCCGTGAGCTTGCGGAGCGCTTGGCTCATGAGTCGAGCTTGTTTACCGACGTGGTGTGCTCCCATTTCACCCTCGATTTCATCACGCGGAGTCAGGGCTGCGACTGAGTCGATCACGATCACATCGAGCTTATTGGTACGTACGAGCGATTCGACGATCTCAAGCGCCTGCTCACCATTGTCCGGCTGAGATATGAGGAGTTCTTCGAGCTTTACCCCAAGGTTGCGAGCATATTCTGGGTCCATCGCGTGTTCAGCGTCGATGAAGGCACAGATACCACCCGTTTTTTGGGCTTCTGCGATCGCGTGAAGGGCCAGTGTTGTCTTCCCGGATGATTCTGGACCATAGATTTCGAGGATACGTCCGCGCGGGTAACCGCCGATGCCCAGCGCATCATCAAGTCCAATCGAGCCACTCGGGACCACTTCGACGTCGACTTTTTTCGTCTCATCAAGGGTCATGATGGACTCATCACCAAATTTGGTTTTGATACTCCGAAGCGTCTCGGTAATACTCGCGAGCCCCGTTGCATCCGGATTCTTTTCAACGATTTTTTCACGGACTTTTTTTGCCATATGAGGTATGAAATATAGTTACGGAATAATACTAGCGGGCACATAGGTGAAGGGGAGCTCGGCCGTAGTGGTACGACCATACCGATCTTCTGCGCGCAAAGTAGCTACAGTATACCCGTTTTCGAGCACAAGTGCCTCTTCGAATTCCCCCTGGGGATTCGTGAATATCGGTCGGTCATTCAGCCATAAGCGGGCGATATTGAAGGCAGTCCCGGTGAGCGTCACCACGCGGGCTGACTGCACGGGTGCGGGGGTCTCGCGGAGGACGATCTGCGGGCCAATGATGAGGAAGCGAGCTTGGAAGATTACGTAGATTGAGAGGGTAAAGAGAAGTAGTGCACCAGCAGCGATCATGAGGAAGGTACGGAGGGTAAAAGGGGTGCTACCAAACATGGTCTAATCAGATGAACCACTTCCACCATCACTCGTCCCAGCATCATTCCCCTCTGGCGTATCGTAGAAGACCTCGCGTTGTTTGGCGCCATCTTGGGGACCAATGATGCCATTCTCTTCAAGCTCATCAATGAGTCGCGCGGCCCTTGAGTAGCCAATGCGGAGCTTCCGCTGGAGGTAGGAGGTCGATGCCTTACCCGCTTCGCGCACTGCTTGCTTCGCGTCCTCATAGAGATCGTCGTCACTGTCGTCTCCGCCACCGATGGTGGCACCGAAGAATGAGTCAGCGTTGCCATCTTTATTTTCATCAAAGTTGATGGTGGTGAGCTCGTGCGCGTCTTGCTTCTTGAGATAGTCTACCACTGCCTTGATCTCTGCCTCCGAGACGTTGGCGGACTGGAGACGGATTGGTCGGGGGCTATCTGATGACATATAGAGCATGTCACCCCGTCCGAGGAGCTTTTCTGCTCCTACGGTATCGATGATTGTGCGTGAGTCGATCTGGGAGGCGACGGCGAGCGCGAGCCGAGTCGGGATGTTAGCCTTAATGGTACCGGTGATGACATTGACCGATGGTCGCTGGGTCGCGAGGAGGAGGTGGATGCCGACCGCGCGACTCATCTGAGCCAAGCGGACGATACACGCTTCAAGCTCACGCGGGTACGCCTGCATAAGATCATTGAGCTCATCTAAGATAATCACGATATACGGAAGGGCGTCGGGCAGGTTGGCTTGTGTTTCTGGATCTTCACCTTCGGCTACCCAAGCTACTTTGGCTGGCTTGTAGACATTTTCATGGTATGAGGCAATATTTTGTACTTTTTCGGCCTCGAGGATGTCATAGCGTCGTTCCATTTCCTTCACTGCCCACGACAGTGCCTTGATGGCCTTCTTCGCTTCGGTGATGACTGGCGTGAGGAGGTGCGGAATGCCATTGTACAGGGTGAGTTCGACGCGCTTCGGGTCAACCATGACGAAGCGGAGCTGATCGGGTGAGTTACGGAAGAGGAGCGAAATGATGATGTTGTGGATCGTCACCGACTTACCCGAGCCAGTTGTACCGGCGATGAGACCATGTGGCATCCGGGCGACATTGGCGAAGTGGACGTTCCCGGTCACGTCTTTGCCAAGGGCAATGAGGAGTGGGTGTGGTGAGTCGGTGTATTCCGGTGTGGTAAGGAGGGAGGCGAGACTCACGGTGGCCCGGACTTGGTTTGGCACCTCGATCCCCACGAGCGACTTCCCGGGGATCGGCGCTTCAACTCGGATCGACTCAGCCTTGAGCGCAAGCTGGAGCTCTTGCTGCAAGCCAGCGATTTTCGCGATGCGCACCCCTTGCGCGGGCTTCAGGGCATAGCGGGTGATCGTCGGCCCGCTCTCGA
>CAYXOF010000021.1:0-14735 GCA_964466905.1 uncultured Candidatus Saccharibacteria bacterium
CCCCATCATGGGGAGTGCGACGACATAGTCACACGCGGCACAGGTTTCGAGTGGTATGCCAGCAATCTCATTCCCGAACACATACGCAATCTTTTCGACTGGCGGGAGTACGGCGAGCGGAAGTGCGCTTGGCGTCTGCTCAATAGCTACCACGGTTACTCCATCAGCCTGAAGGCTTTGTATGACATCACCAAGATGGTCAACTGCTTCCCAACTGATCATCGTACTCGCACCAAGCGAGGTCTTTTCAATCTCTGGTTGGACTCGACCAAATCGATCTCGAGGAGCAGGAGTATAGCCCGCTAACCAGATTTTTTTTACGCCGGCTCCTTCAGCAGTCCTAAAAATCGCCCCTACATTATAGGCACTTCGGACATTATCAAGCACAACGTACACCTCTTGCATATGGTTTTGTATCAGCAGTGTACCGCACTTACTTCATAATTAGTTTGATTTTAAATCCAAAAATGGTATAGTTTTGCCACTTTTTGCGCAGCAAAAATTTCCGCCTTTAGCTCAGTTGGTAGAGCAGCTCCCTTTTAAGGAGACGGTCCCAGGTTCGAGCCCTGGAAGGCGGACAGATTTGGTGGAGTGTCTCCAGAACATCCTGGGAGGATGTTCTCTAGGGCTCGAAGCCCGATTGTACTGGATTATGAGCGACAGTGAAATAATCCAGCCAATTGGGATACTGAACCTGTAAGGTTCAAGCCCTGGAAGGCGGACAGATTTGAACGAAGCATAGGTACGTATTTCCCGAATCAAAAACGGATCCTAACCATGGATATTCCTAGACTGACAAGAGCCACGCCTCAAGACCGAGATCAATGTCTCTTACCCCGGCGTGTCCGTCGTGATATACCACAAGGAGTGAAGTTGACAATGAATCCAACTCGCCTGGTTTAAAGTTTTTTAGTGCTTGTTTTGCTTTTTGATAAGGAAAGTCTTTCATACCTGCCTCTTCGGCGACTCGGGTGTGCGCTGCTAGTCTCAGTGCTTTGAGTTGCCACCACAGCAATCCAATCAGTTCCTCGGCTGACTTACCACTCCGCACCGCCTCGACGTATAAAAGCCATAAAGTTTTTTTATCTTTTCGGGCCAGGGCTTCAGTCAACGCAAAAGTATTTTCTCGTGGCTTTGGGGGGGCACTATGCTCGACTAGCGTAGCGCCAATTTTTTCGTAGACCTTTTTTTCTGCAGCCAGGAGTGGCCCGGCAATAATGACGAACTCGCTCGTCGCGAGCGCCATCTCTCCAACCATTGCCTCAAGTTCTGCCTGTAATTCAACCAACTCCTGTGGAGTATCAATCACCCACAACTCACGATCACCAAACAGCGAAGTGGCGCAGAGTGCATTTTGTAAGACACCCGCCTCGTACATACTTGCATCGATTCGATTCACCCGCACTCCTGCCTCCTCACGCGCGCCGATGTGCTCCTGGGCTGCAGTACGAGCAGCGATGGTGTTGGTACCGAAAAAAACGTGCAACATATCCTAAACAAGCTTCCATGATTGCATGGTCTCCCAATTTGAACCGACCTTTGTTTCAACTAAAATCGGCACCCCGCTTGTCTGCTCCGGCGTCAGCACCGTCGTCATTATCTCTGTAAGCGTCGGGATTACTGTCGCGAGCATGTCGGTTTTAATTTCAAACACTAGCTCATCATGTACTTGCAGCAACATCCGCACATCTTCCGTGAGTCGACAATCGTTAATGTAGTGATCAATGTTTACCATTGCCACCCGAATGATGTCAGCGTTACTACCCTGAATTGGTGCATTAATGGCCATTCGTTCTGCTTGGGCACGGATAAATGGTTGGTTTGAGGTAATACCTGGGAAACGGCGACGGCGACCAAATATGGTCTCGGTGTAGCCATGTTGGCGAGCAAACGCTTTAGTTTCTTCTAAATATTCAGCCAGTCGGGTAAATGTTTGGAAGTAGGCATTTAAAAACTCTTGAGCGGCAGCGCGCGTCGTATCAGCACCGAGATTTTGCCTGAGTGCGTTCACTCCCATCCCATAGAGAATCCCGAAATTTATCACCTTCGCTTGGCGACGCATATCATCAGTCACCTCTTCGGCATTGACCCCAAAGACCCGCAGCGCCACCCCTCGATGCACATCTTCTCCCCGCTTAAAAATATCAATGAGATTCGGATCACCCGACAAAATAGCGGCGATACGGAGCTCGATTTGGGAATAATCAATCGCTACCAGTGAGTAACCAGGAGCAGCAATGAAAGCACCACGAATCGCCCTCCCCTCGAGAGTCCGTACCGGAATATTTTGAATGTTAGGATCACGACTGGCCATACGCCCAGTGGCCGCACCAGTTTGAATAAACGTCGTGTGGACACGCCCATCTTGGCCGATCAATTTTGGCAAGACATCAATGTACGTCGAAACGAGTTTTTGTAACTCACGGTATCGTAAAATATCTTTGATGATCGGATGTTCGTCTTGCAGCTTTTCTAGCTCAGACTCTTTTGTTGATCGCTGACCACCAGCAGTCTTCTTGGCTTGCTTTGGTTTGAGTCCCAGTGTATCAAACAGAATATCGCCGAGCTGCTTGGGGGAATTAATATTGAAGGCAGTACCGGCGTGCGTGTGAATACTATTCTCTAGGGTTACCAATTCTGTGTGAAGAGTAACTGATAACTGTTGTAATGTGACGGTATCGAGCAAAATGCCATGCTTTTGCATCCGCTCAAGCACAGCCATGAGTGGCTCCTCAATGTCAGTAAAGATATGCCACAAATGATCAGCTTTAAGCTTTGCCTCAAGGGCTACGACCGTCGTTTCAAAATCTACCGTCTCGAGAAACGCTTTACCATATTCTACAATGTCGTCGTACGAGGGATTCGTTCGTTCACTTTCATAGAGCCAGAGGAGGATTTTTGCTCGCAGGAGGGTCTCGGTCGGCACCGCCGCTGCACGATCCAGTGTCAGAGCACTAAGATCATCTTCCTCACCAAACAACGTCTTGACTCGAGCCGTGAGCGTGCGAAAACCAAACTCAGAAAAGAGCATCATGATCTGTTCAACATCTGCTTCGGTGCGCCACGCGGTCTTTTCGAGTACAAATTCCACTGGCGCGTCAGTCCGGATAGTTGCCAGCATTTTAGAAAACTGTGCCTCCTCTTCTCCTGCCTTGAGTAACCCAATAATTCTTGGCTTTATTCCTGCCGCTAAAAAATCGGTTTCGTTCTTTTTTAGTTTTTTATAGATTGCGTCAACTGAGCCGAATTGGGTAATAAGCTCGGTTGCTGTTTTTTCTCCAATACCGACAATTCCTGGAATATTATCAGACGTATCACCCCGTAAGCCTTTGTAGTCAGGCACTAATTTTGGTCCAAACCCAAAGCGCTCTTTCACCGCTGTCTCGTCATATAAAATTGTATCCTTAATGCCTTTCTTGAGGGTGTAGACCTGGACGCGTTTTTTATCGACACACTGCATCGTATCCATGTCACCTGACGCAATGATTACCCGCAAAGTCGGATCAACCTTGGTAAGCGCGGCTATCGTCCCAAGCATATCATCTGCTTCAAATCCGGGATGCTCATATATCGGGATTCCGAAGGCGGCAATAAGCTCGCGAGAACGATTGATCTGCATTACCAGTGCGTCGTCGGTTTTTTCCCGCTTCCCTTTATAGCCAGCAAAGGCATCGTGTCGGTAGGTGGGCTCAGGTAGGTCATAACACGCAGCGATGTATGTCGGCTTAAATTCTTCAATGATTTTGAGAAGCATCGTCACCACTCCGTAGAGGGCTCCTGTCGGCTCACCAGCTGGTGAAAGGAAATCTGGCAGCGCGTGATACGCCCGGTGCAAAATAGCGTGTGCATCTAAGAGGACGAGTGTTGGAGGGGTGGAGGGTTTCGCCATAGGTACCCCAGTATACTGATTTTCAGGCTGACCGCCTAGGTCGCCGGCCGCGAGAGCACAATCCGCCTCATTTCATCAGCTTCAATAGTGATCAAAATATCATGGGCTGTCGCTGGGATAAGTGTTTCGATACGCTCGGGCCACTCAATACACACCAGTGTATGCGACTCAGAAAACATCTCAGCAAAATGCAGTGGGGTGCTCTCTCCAGCTTGTTCGAACCGATACGCATCAATATGAACAAGCGAAGTAAACTGTCGCTCAGGTTGATACCGTTTCATGATGGTAAAGGTGGGACTCGTCACAATATCGCGTACCCCAAGCTCCGTTGCCACCGCTTGTACGAAGGCGGTCTTACCGGCCCCTAAGTCACCTCTGAGGGCGAGGATCGTTGCACTGTCTGTTTGATTTGAGATCGTTGTCAATATCTCTTGCACGCACTGCGTTAGTTGTGCAAAGTTATTTTTTGAAATGTTCCATTCCATGCTTATCAAGTATATAAAATAGTTGAACCCAGACAACTCTCGCATGGCGATTGTCGTCTGGGTTCTGTTTGTTGCTGACGAGCCAGCTCAGCGCTCGTAGCCGCATTGAGAAGCGGCATATTGCTTGAGGTTGCCCTCCGCGCCAACTTTGGCGGCATCCGCACGAAGTGTTTTGCGGTTCTTCGGCTCCATGAGCGAATGGTAGCATTCTTCAGGAGATTCGAATTCGAGCGGAACCCCCCCGAGCAAGAGCGCCACGCCAGCGACCGAAGCCGCTTGTGTGAGAAGCACGCTGCCCAGCCCTCCTGCAGCCACGGCACAGCCACTGATGGGCATCGTCAGCAGGAGGCCGCTGAGGATGAATCGACGGATTGCAGTCATCAGATTTGTCCTTTCATGTCTGACTGAAACTACTTATACCATACCATTTAAAAAGTGATAGGGATCTTTTTCATTACACAATAAGATTATTTGATCGACAAACAAGTCTGGTATACTAGCACTATGCAAAAATTTGATGACGCACGATTCCAAGGACGTCTCTCACAATTTCATGGTGCTGAGGAAGAGCGACGTATCCAGGCCCTCGCCACACAGTATGGTAGTGATTATATCCAACTGGTCGGCTACACCATTAATCCAGAAGCAGTCGGTATTATTCCAGAAGCAGAAGCTCGCCGCGCCGCCGCAGTCGGCTTTGAGCTAAAGCGTGACACATTCTCTCTCGCGGCACTCGAACCAACTAATCCAGACACGGTGGCTCTCGTGAATAAGCTACAGAAGCAACGCTACATCGTCCGAGTATACATGTGCTCGAAACATAGCCTTGAACATGGTTTTGAACGTTATCGAGATATCACAACCAGTATTGCTGAAAAGAAGGGGGTGTTTGAAATTGACGCCACAGAGATCGCTGCTTTCACTGAAAAAATCCAAGACCGATCGTCCGTTGAGCAGCTCCTTAATGTAATTAAAGGTACTGATAACACAAGGCGAGTGACCGAAACCATGGAAGTGATCTACGCTGGTGCATTACGACTGCGGGTTTCAGATATCCATATCGAACCTGAAGAGACAGCCATTCGGCTAAGGTACCGTCTTGATGGAGTACTCCAAGATATCGCCATGATTGATCGTTCTATATATTCACGACTCATCTCTCGCCTCAAGCTCCTATCAGGCATGACACTCAATAAAAAAAATGAGGCACAGGATGGGCGGTTTACCTTTGATGTAGGAGAGAAGCAGGTTGAGGTTCGCTCATCGGTCATTCCAGGAGCAAATGGTGAGTCAATCGTTATGCGCTTACTTGACCCAACGGTGGCCAGTTTCAATATGTCAGCCTTGAATCTAAACCCGTATATTTACGCTGCCATGGAACACGAACTCAAAAAACCAAACGGACTCATCATTACAACCGGGCCAACTGGTTCAGGGAAGACTACTGCACTGTATGCTTTCCTTCGCGAGACCCACAAAGAGGGAATAAAAATTATCACCATTGAAAACCCCGTTGAATACAAACTGCAAGGTATTGTGCAGACTCAAACGGGTGACGACTACACCTTCGCTTCTGGACTCAGAGCCATCCTACGACAAGACCCTGATGTTATTATGGTCGGGGAAATCCGTGACCGAGAGGTGGCTGAGACTGCCATCCATGCTGCCCAAACTGGGCACTTAGTATTTTCAACCCTTCACACGAACAGCGCAGCTGCAGCCTTTCCACGCCTCATTGATCTAGGAATTGACGCCAGAATCTTCGGTAGCTCAATTAATATTATGTTGGGGCAACGTCTCGTACGCAAGCTCTGTGAACACTGTCTTGAAACATATGAAGCATCGACCGAGGAGCGAGCAATCCTCACTGAAATTTATAAAACACACCCCTACCCCGCAACACTATCTGAACCACTCATCCTGGCGCGTCCTCGTGGCTGCGAGAAGTGTAGTCATACCGGCTTTAAGGGTCGAGCAAGTATCTTCGAGGGAATTATCGTAGATCAGGCAGTGGAGGATGTGTTAGTGCGTGATCCTCGTGAACACCTGATTGTAGAGGCTGCTGCGCCCCAAACAATCCCCACCATGCTTCATGACGGGGCCGACAAAGTAGTTGCGCACATCACGTCACTCGCAGAGCTTGAACGAATTATCGAACTTCCTGTGGTACACACGGAAAACCTGGGCGACACTCCACCCAATCCATCAGAAGCTGATTTTCTTGCTCATGTCGTAACCGACTAATGCGACGTACATTCAAGGAGTGATTCCTGGTGCGGTCAAGTCCACAACCACTTCTAATGTGGTATCTTCTCATTAGTATTTAATCGTTCCAGGTAATAACTCTCTAAGCAAACCTTCCGCATTGAAAGTGAGTATCGCGCTAAGAAAAGCTCGTCGCACTCTCACTCAAGGTGAGCGCCACGAAGCCCCTTGCAACGTACCCAAGTTGCTTAGAGAGTTATGATCTTGAACTGGCTATCAGAGGTCGGGCAAATGGCAAAACCAATTACCAAGAACGAATTACTAATATACTAGCACACTATAAAAATTTGTCAACAACCATGGATCGGAGCTAGGTTTTTAAGTATCCCTGCGCACTCAATTTATTGTATACTTGATTTCTATGGCACAAACACTCACCCGAGACGATACTGGCCAACTCGACCGTACGCTCAGACCTGAGTCTTGGAACCAATATATTGGTCAAGTTAATACTAAGGAAAACCTACGGATTCTCCTGACTGCCGCTAAGGAGCGTGGTCATGCGGCGGAACACATCTTATTGTACGGACCGCCAGGACTTGGTAAGACAACCCTCGCCCACCTGATCGCTCGAACACTCGGTACTAATATGCGCATCACCTCAGGTCCTGCCATCGAACGGGTCGCTGATTTGGCTGCCATTCTTACCAATCTTGCACCAGGTGACGTTCTATTTATCGATGAAATCCATCGACTATCAAAAAGTATTGAGGAAGTGCTCTATCCAGCCATGGAGTCTGGTGTACTCGATATCATCATCGGCAAAGGACCGTCCGCTCGAACGGTACAACTTGAACTCCCTCCCTTTACGATGGTCGCTGCCACTACTCGGATCTCACTCTTATCTTCCCCCCTCCGCTCTCGCTTCTCGGGTGGGACATTTCGGCTGGAGTTCTACAGTGATGAAGAAATTGCCACAATCATCACTCGCTCCGCTCAAGTCCTTGGTGTACAAACATCCCCAGAGGTGATTATGATGATTGCCAGCCGATGTCGAGCAACACCACGGACCGCAAACTACCTCCTTAAACGCTGTCGCGACATGGCCCAGTTAGAAGGCGGCACACTAACTCCAGAGATTACGGAACGAACCTTTGCACTCCTAGAGATAGATACCCTAGGTCTCACTAGACCCGACCGTGCAGTACTCCGAGCCATCGCTGAAAAGTTTGCTGGTGGCCCAGTTGGACTTACCACCGTTGCAGCCGCTACCGGCGAGGAAGCGGCCACGATTGAAGATGTGGTGGAACCATACCTAATCCGCCACGGCCTACTCGAACGCACTCCCCGTGGCAGAATAACCACCGCCGCCGCCCTCAATCATCTTCAGCTCACAGAGTTAGTGTAAGCAATAATCTACTCACCTTGGTTATTACATATAGAAACGTCCCCGGCACACGTATGCCCGGGGACGCGTTCAACGGATTGGTCGCAGCGGTCCTTCGATCGTCGGCTCCCCAAGCAGCACACCGACCACCTCTTTATTCTGGTGTCGTACCACCGCCCCTCGCTCACCCCGAATACAGGTAAAAGATTCGAACTCACCTCGCACCGTGATATACGGGGTCACGGCTATGGTGGCCATTTTACGTACTTTTGCCATGGTTAGATCCTCCCTTTCGGCCCTAGCTTATAATTTTATATAGTACGATCGATACATTGTCAATTCGTGCCGTGACAGGTTTAGTGTTCGTTCGGTATACTACTCTCATGTCAGGTCATAATAAGTGGTCAAAAATTAAACACAAAAAAGCTGCTACTGATGCTGGTCGAAGTCGGCTCTTTGCCAGGCACGCCCGAGCCATTGCTATGGAATCAAAATTAGCAAATGGAGATACCACCCACCCTGGTTTACTCGGGGCGATTGAGCGTTCAAAAAAAGACTCATTTCCAAAAGAAAATATTGAACGGGCGATTAGTCGCGGTCGAGAAGTAGGTAACACCAATCTGCAATCAGTCTTATTCGAAGCGTATGGTCCCGGTGGTGTCGCAATGATCATTACCGCTATAACTGACAATAATAATCGGACAAATCAACTCGTTAAACATGCCCTTAGTTCGCTTGGCTATCAACTCGGCAACCCGGGTTCGGCGTTGTGGGCTTTTACGAAAACCACCGATGGCTACGCCGCACAAAACCCACTCACCCTATCATCCACAGACCAAGAAACTCTCGAATCATTGATCGCATCAATTGAAGAAATTGACGACATTCAGGATATTTACACAGCCGCGACACTGGTGCTATGAAAGTGCTTGCAATTGACCCCGGCTATGACCGCATTGGAGTTGCCATTCTTGGGAGAACCAGCGGCACCGACACCTGTCTCTACTCTAGTTGCATAATCACTGATCGATCAGCAGACTTTGCCCACCGCTTACAACACATCGGCAACACGATTGAAACACTACTCCAAGAACACCAACCAGATACACTTGCCATTGAAACGTTATTTTTTAATAAGAATGTAAAAACTGCGATTGGTGTTGCCCATGCCCGTGGTGTTATCTTATATTTGGCAGCAGCGTATAATTGCACCATCTTCGAATTTGGACCTCAAGAAATTAAGGTAGCTGTGACCGGATATGGCAATAGTGATAAAACCGCTGTGTTTGCGATGGTGCGGCGCTTATTGCCAAACATACCAGAGCACGCTTTTGATGATGAATACGATGCAATCGCAATCGGGATTACCTGCCTTGCGCATCATGGCAAGGGTAGGTAAAATCCTCACTTAGAGTGAAGACGGGCTTGCATCACCTCCCTGACTTTGCTACAACAATGCTATCAGCGTAATAACCAACCTATGCGTACCGATGATGAAATTTTAGATGAGACTGAACTAGATGATGAAGAAGCATCGCTCGCAGACGATGTACTCGATGAAGTCGCTGAAGTCGCTGATGATGCGGACCCTGATGATTTAGAGACAGAAGGTTTTGGATTACTACCAGATACAGAAGATAGTGACGAGGAAGAGACTGAAGATGAAGAGCTGCCGGATGAAGAGTCGCTTGAAGATGATGCAGAGGATGTTGACTACGACACTTTCGATGACATTGATGAGATGTAGGTACTCCTGTACACAAAACCGCTTCGCGTTGTGGCGAAGCGGTTTTGTTATTGTAAGGTGACAAACAATCGTATTTTTTTGCCCCTTTTCACTATCGTTCCAGTCCCGATAAGTGCTTCAGTGACGAGACTAACTGGGCTGGTCACTGTCTCTGCTCCAAAGGAGATTGCCCCGGCTTCAATAAATTCACGAGCTTCCCGCTTACTCTGTGCAAGACCAAGCGCCACCACAGCATCCACCACCGGCTGGCCAGCGCTGATTTGAAACGTTGGTGCAAACGACATAATTGACGCTTGATCACTGGCTGAGAAATCACTGAGTGTAGCCGTTCCAAACAAAAGCGCAGACACCTGCTGACAGCGCGTAGCAGCCTCTGTGCCGTGAATAAATGCGACAATTGTGTGCGCTAGCGTTTCCTGGGCGTGTCGCCGAGCTGGATCTGCGCTATGCGTGCACTGAATCTGCTCGATCTCATCAAGCGAAAGAAAGGTGAATAATTTTAAATGATCGATCACATTTTCGTCACTCGTGTTATATAAGAACTGATATAACTCATAGGGGGTGGTCTTCTCAGCATCAAGCCAAACGGCATTTCCCATGCTTTTTCCGTATTTCTTTCCGGTAACCTTATCTACCACTAGTGCCATCGTGAGCGCATAAACTGTATCACCGGTACGACGCCTGATGTAATCAATGCCTGAAACCAAATTACCCCACTGATCAGATCCACCAATTTGTACATCACACCCATATGTTTGGTGAAGATGGAAGTAATCGTAGCTTTGTAGTAGAGCATATGAAAATTCAGTGTATGAAATACCCTGCTCACTCGCCATTCGAGTTGCGACTGAATCTTTTTTTATCATCGCATTCACTGTAAAGTGCTTTCCAACATCGCGTAAATATTCAATCGCTGATAGTTGTGATAGCCAGTCATAGTTATTAACAAATTCAACCGCCCCATCGGTTAACTTACTAATGTGCTCTTGCATGCGAGCAGCTTGTGCTGCAATTACTGCTGGGTCCGCTAATACCCGTTCGGTATCGCGTCCAGACGGATCGCCAATAAGCGCAGTGGCTCCCCCCAGAAGCAGTAACACGCGGTGACCAGCACGAGCAAGATGCATAAGAAGCATGTATGGCACAAGATTGCCGAGATGTATTGCGTCGGCAGTAGGATCGATCCCAAGATAAATAGTTCGTTTGGGCCCATCGAGTATTTCAGCCAGATCAGCTGAGTGTTGATAAACAAGTCCGCGCGCTTGTAATTCTTCTGATAGTTTCATGACATAAACTCTAGCACACGTTCGTACTAAATTGTCTAGACAACTCATGCTAGTATTGGCAGTATAGTGCGATTTATGAAAAAACGAAGCTGGTTTACTCGCCGCGGCAAACACCTCATTATTGATGGTCTCATCATACTATTCTGTATAGGACTGTTAACTGGTGCCGGGATACTACTCTGGATTTCGACCCTTGATATTCCCGATCTTTCAACGTTCGAAGAGCGTCGCATCCTCCAATCAACAAAAATCTATGACCGAACTGGTGAAATTCTTCTCTATGACCTGCACCAAGATGTACGGCGCACTATCGTGCCCTTTGAAGATATCTCCCGTCATGTAAAAAACGCCACTGTAGCGATCGAGGATGATCAGTTTTATAATCATATTGGGATCGATGTAAAGGCGATTATCCGAGCAGCTGTGAGTAATTTACAGGCCGGTGACCTCCTTGGTGGACAAGGAGGATCCACGATTACTCAGCAAGTTATTAAGAACTCTGTCTTACAGAGGGAAAAAACCCTCACTCGTAAAGTAAAGGAAGCGATTCTGTCTATTAAACTTGAGCGTTTACTAAGTAAGGAAGAAATTCTTGGAATTTACTTAAACGAGTCTCCGTACGGTGGAACTATTTATGGGGTGGAAGAGGCAGCACAAGCATTTTTTGGAAAATCAGCTCGGGATGTTTCTTTAGCTGAAGCAGCGTACATCGCCGCTTTACCACAATCACCTACCACCCTCTCTCCTTACGGCAACAACCGATCAGTCCTTGATCGCCGACAACAACTCGTACTCGATCGTATGCGTTTAAATGGTTTCATTACGATTGACGAATATGAGGAAGCGAAGTCGGCCCAAGTAGAATTTCTATCGCAGGCAGTCACAGGGATTCGAGCACCGCATTTTGTCATGTTCATCCGGGAGCAATTGGCAGAAAAATTTGGTGAAGAAGCAATTGCTGAACGGGGTTTACGTGTGATTACCACCCTTGACTATGAACTACAAGCAGAAGCGGAACGCATTGTCGCCGAGAAAGCAGCCGTCAATGAGGAACGATTTCGGGCCACTAACGCTGGGTTAGTCGCAGTTGATCCACAAACTGGTGAGTTACTCACCATGGTTGGCTCTCGTGATTACTTTAGTGAAACTATTGATGGAAACTTTAATATTACCCTTGCTGAACGACAACCTGGCTCATCGATTAAACCATTCATCTATGCAACCGCCTTCAGTAAAGGTTACCTACCAAATACAGTAGTATTTGACGTACGAACGCAATTTTCACCACTCTGCCCACCAGACAGCACGAGTTCTGAGTCTCCTTGCTACTCTCCGGGGAATTATAACAATAAATTCTTAGGGCCTGTTAATTTACGGAATGCGCTCGCGCAATCTCTCAATATTCCCGCGGTCAAAATGTTGTACTTAGCGGGCGTTCCTGATGTACTTAAATTAACTCGGGATATGGGAATCACCACCCTCACTGATCCAGAGCGGTACGGCCTTACCCTAGTGCTTGGCGGCGGTGAGGTGACGCTCCTGGAGATGACTCATGCGTATGGTGTGTTTGCGAACGAGGGTGTGCGCGTGACTCCACGTAGTATTCTCCGAATTGAGGATACCAGGGGTACGGTGTTAGAAGAATTTTTACCACAAGAGCAACGCGTCCTTGATCCTAATGTTACTCGTATGATTAGTGACGTATTATCTGATAACGTCGCTCGTACCCCACTCTGGGGATCGAATTCACTCGTTAACTTCACAACTCGTGATGTTGCTTCTAAAACTGGAAGCACGAACAATCTTCGAGATGCTTGGCTTATGGGCTACACCCCTAACCTCGCTGTTGGTACCTGGGTAGGTAATAACGATAATAGTCCTATGGGAGGTGGGTTGTCTGGTCTTATTGTGACACCAATGTGGCGTGAATTTTTTGACTTTGCGCTTACTCGTATTCCTGAACAAACATTTACTGAGCCAGAAGTTATCACCAGCGGTATAAAACCAATTATTCGCGGTGAGTACATTGACACATCAATTCTACTCTCTAATATAGAAAACTCTGAAACTGGACTCTTGGATTTTAACGCCGTCTCTCAAAATATTCATTCCATTCTTCATTTTGTAGACAAACAAGATCCTCTTGGACCATATCCAACAAACCCACGAAAAGACGATCAATATGAGAATTGGGAATACGCAGTGCAAGCCTGGAACCGTAATACCTTCGGCTCATTCATCAGTACACCCAGCACAACCCCATCAACTACAACAGAATAGTTGGGGCCCGATCAGAGCCTAATTCATATCGAAGCTTTTCTAAAATAACTGCTTGGGATAGTAGTATTTCATTTTTAATGACACTTGGAATATGTAGTGTAAGCACTCGGGAACTCGGCGTAAATACAACATCAGTATCATCTATAACAATACCAGTCACACCCTCAATAACAGCTAGGGCCGCTTTCTCAACCGTCTTTTGTGGCGGCTTTAACCGTGTCCGATATACCGCAAATAAGTCACCGATATGGTGCATCGCTTTGTTGGACGAGCGATTCATTTCCATGCTACTTATTCATTGGCATGACTAAATATCGCAATGATTCATCAGACGTGCCCGTCATTACAAGCGCCCGACCAAGACCTGCAAATTTAAGCGTTACCGTATCATCCACCATATGTTGTAGTGGGTCCATGATGTACTGCTGATTAAAATTGAGGCGTATCTCGTCCCCATTTACTTTTGCAGGAATTGTATCGGTAGTATGTCCAACTCCAGAGTTTTGTGAAGAAATAGTCAGACTCTGTTCAGTGACCGTCACCGACACCTGTCTAAATTTATTTAAAAAGACTGATGTTTTCTTAAAAGATCGCTGTAGATCACCCTTTAACACATGTACCTGGGTGGAAAATTCTTTTGGGATAATTTGGGTATAATCTGGGAATGAACCGGCTACGAGTCTTGTTGCGATATAGACACCACTCGTAAACTTCAAGGCGCATTGTGTTTCCGTTACGACACAAACCACTTCTCCCCCAAGCTGTTCAGCTACTCGAGCCAATTCAAGTGCGTTTTTTTGAGGAATCATGATTGGTTGCTCAAGAATGAACGACTTCTGTGCCACTGTCTTTTCCATTAAACGAAAAGAATCAGTTGCGACAAAAGTTAATGAGTGCTCTTTTTTTTGTTGAATAAAGATACTTCCCAACTCTGGTTTAATCGAAGTTTGTGAAGCCGCAAACGCAACACTTTTAATACCAAATGCGAAGAGCTCTGCTTGGAGTTGACTACCTTCTCCAGGAACCTCATGAATTGTTGGAAAATCCTCATCACTAAATACATTGATTGAGGTGGTTGCATTCTTCGTCTCAATCTGTAACACACCATCCTCTACCCGTAGCAATATATTTGTATCGGTGATGTATTGAATACTCTGAAGTAGAAGGTGGGCAGGGATTGTAACAGTACCAGGAACAATCACTTCACCATCTATTGGTACAACAATAGAAACCTCAAGATTGGTGCTTGCAAAGGAAATTTTTTTGTCGGCAGTAATTTTGACACACTGAAGTACAGGTAGCGTCACATGCTTGGTACTAATTTTTCCAACCAATTCTATTGCGGTGAGTAGTGTGTTGTGGGTAACTTTTATTTCCATATAGATGTTTTTTAATACTACTCTACTATTAGTCCTGTGGATGTGTGAATAAGTGAATTATACGTTTATTAATAAAG
>CAYXOF010000022.1:0-14263 GCA_964466905.1 uncultured Candidatus Saccharibacteria bacterium
TACAAACATCAGCTGAGCGAGCCCTGGTATTATCAGTCGCAGCCATTACGCTCCTCAGCATATTGTTCTTCATGCTTGAGCCGATGGTGACAAGAGCAGTTGCCTCTGACGTTGAAACATTTCGGATTCGGCAAACGATCACTGACGAAAGTTCTTTCCTCGTTCCACCTGTCAATGTGACTATGGACGGTTCTCTCAACGGTGTGACGGGGGGTAATGCTACGGGAACAACATACTTTGTTGTACAATCAAACAACGCAGCGGGCTATACGGTTGAGATTGCTTTCTTCAACAATGGTGGTCCAAACGCGATGATCGGAGACGCAACCGATAGTGAAGCGATCAGAGACTACAACGAGTTCGGTGCAGGAACTGATCCAACCTTTGCTTTCACGCCAAGCTCATCAGCTCAGTTTGGTTACACTGTGTATTCTTCATCAACTCTAGATACTGCGGCCGCATTCCTTTATGATGGTGGTAACCTTTGTAACAATGGTGGTACCCTAAAGGCGAACGTCAACACTTGTTACATGGAACCACTAACCTCGGGCTTCACTATCGTAGACACGGACGCAGCCGCGGTTACCGGTGCAACCACAACACTTCAATTCCGAGTAAATGTCCCCTCAGGGGCCGTACCAGTACCGACCGCTGAAACCTACACTGCCACGGCCACCTTGTCCCTCTTCATAAAATAGGGTAACCTATAGTCACTGTGACTATGGCCTACCGAACAGATCGTATTTGCTACTCCTTGCTCGTGATAGCTGTCTGGTTCATGTCGCTTCCTCTTGGAGTGACCGCCCAAACCCCCACTACCAGCCAAAGTGTATCTGATCCTGCCATTGAACCATTCATGGTTGTAGAGAGCGAACCGTGGTATCGTCTGGAGACTATTTCAGGTCAAATCGATACGGGTGATTTCGTGGTCGGACCTGGAAAAATTGAGATTGAAGCAGCTCCTGGTCAAACAGTAGTACGTGAAATATCACTCACCAATCGGATTAGTAACAATCGTTCGTTTGCACTCACGGTTGAAGACATTTCTGGCAGTACCGACGGATCAGCTGCGGTAAAGTTGGCTGGTCCAGAGCGCGGCCCATACAGTATCCAAGATTTCATTTCCTATCCAGAGGATGAATTGACTCTTAACCTCGGTGAGCGTGCACGACTGCCGATCACCATCACGGTGCCAGCGGATGCTGAACCTGGAGGGTATTATGGGAGCGTGCTCATTTCAACCGTTCAGTCACAGGGTTCGGCTGATGTTGGAGCACCACGGTCTCCCATCATTGCTCGGGTAGGTTCACTCTTCTTTTTGCGGGTTACTGGTGAGGCGATGACAGCAGGAGAAACTAAGGAAATAACCACGGTACCGAAGCAGGTGTGGTACGAACAAGGTCCGATTAATTTTGGTATTTTGTATGAAAATAGTGGTTCGGTTCACGTCAATCCCTATGGCGAACTGTCAATTACTAACATGTTTGGAGAGGAGGTGGGATATGTTGAGCTTGAGCCGTGGTTTGTTCTACCTACTTCACTGCGCCTTCGGGAAATCTTGTGGGATCGTGAGTTTTTGTTTGGAAGGTATACTGCGATTGCACGGGTGAATCGTGGATATGAAGATATTATAGATGAGGTCCAGGTGTCATTTTGGGTACTGCCATGGAAAATGGTGACCGGAATTTTCCTGGTGATATTTGTTATTAGCTTCAGTATTAGAGCATTTTTCCGCACGTTTGAATTTAAACGCAAGGGTTCTTAGGGTATGCGGCAGGTTGCGATACTAGCACACCTAGTGCAAGCGGTTTGTGGTACCGTGCTCGCACTCAGTCTCTTGTCTGTCGTTGATGCGCAGGTGATGTCGAGCCCAAGTTATCAACTCCAAAGTGACAGCGTCAATGTTGGTGGTGGATTATCGTCGTCGACTGCATACATACAAGAAAGCACCACGGGTGAAATAGCTACAGGCCGCTCCGAGAGCGCCGCTTTCAATCTTCGGGCGGGGTACCAACAGCTACAGGAAGTCTTTATTAGTTTGAGTGCTCCCACCGATGTCCTCATGAACCCATCAATTCCTGGTATCACGGGAGGCGTGTCATATGGTTCTACGACGGTCACGGTGATTACCGATAGTCCCGGTGGGTATATGCTCTTACTATCAGCCGAAGCTGATCCAGCTATGCAGAGTGGGAGTAATAGTATTCCTAATTATCCAGCCGGGACGCCTGATTTTGCTTTTACCGTACCAGCAGCCTCAGCGCGCTTTGGGGTATCGCCTGAGGGGGTTGATATTCCCGATGTATTTCGTGATGATACGTTTGTATGTGGAGTTGGGGTAAGTGATACTCCACTAGCGTGTTGGACAGGAATCGCGACAACCGGTGTGGCGATGGCTGAAAGTAGTAATGGTAATCAGCCAGATGGGGCGACAACCACACTTCAATTTCAGCTAGGGGTGACCGCTGGTGCAGGGGTAATGTCTGGAGAATACACTGCCACGACTACCTTAACCGCTTTGACGTTATGATCTGGTATATCCGTTTTATGGTGATTTGTACCATGTTCGTGATGGTAGTCCCAAGCACCCAGGCAGCAGATTTTTCCATCCGAACAATTGTCGGTGAGGATGTAATTCCACCAACAATTCCTCATCCAGTGACTGTTACGCCGATAGCCTCTACACAGTTGGATGTGTCGTGGGGAGTGTCAGTTGATAACTTTGCCGTGGCAGGATATATCGTACGTCGAGATGGTATATACATTGCGACGACGACGTTAACCTCTTTTTCTGATACAGGATTGTCACCCAGTACGACGTACACCTACCAAATCCAAGCATTTGATACTGTTTTTAATTATTCATCCTCGTCAATACTCGTGGCGACGACGACACTACCAACCCCGCCACCACCAGTAGTCACACCAGAGGCAACGACGACCGCACCTACCGCCACAGTTGCCCGGGTTGTCCTTGATGACTTATTAATTGTCCCAGCTACTGATCGGGTAGCGATCAGTCTCTCCACTGCACGACCAGCCCGGTTTGAACTTCGGTGGGGAAGGACAGCATCGTATGAGTTGGGGTATGTGACGACTGATCGGTTTTTGCGTGACTATGAGACAACGATCACTGGTCTTGAGCCAGGTACACTGTATGAGTATGAATTGATTGGCTACACTCCAGCCGGCAGGCAAACGATTCTCAAACGCGGCCAGTTCACTACAGTGTCGCTAGACAGTGAGCGAATGTTAGTGCCGAATGTATCTGGTTTTATTGCTACTGTGGCCCTAGATTCGGTGAGATTATCTTGGCAGCCCCCAATCCTACCAAATGCGTATGTGCGTATCGTTCGGAGTCACCTTGGGTTTCCGCAGCACCAGAATGATGGTGCCATAGTGTACCAAGGTAAGGGTACGAGCGTTACCGATGTCGATATTCTACAAACTATGTCACCCGTGTACTATACCGCGTTCGTGGTGGCTGAAAGTGGTGCGGTGTCTTCTGGGGCTATCGCAGTGGTGTACCGTTCTGATACCATTTTGTCAGGATCAATTCCGTACGAACCAGAGCGCCCACCACTACCAGCGGAGTTTGCGCCGATTGAGGAAGTACGCGCATCGACCACGCTGCCGGAATTATCAGATATTATGATTTCACAAGGTGTGCATACATGGCGGCTCGAAGATCAGCGTATCGAGCTTACTGCTGGCGGCACGGTAACGGTTTCAATCGCAAAAGATCGAGTGACTGCACCGATTAAGATCATCATCGGTACTCTTTTAGACCCGGCTAACCACCGACAACAATTCTCATTTCTCTTACGTCTCAATCAGGATCGGTCAGCGTATGAGGCAACGCTTGCCGTACCAACCACAGTTGGGGTTTCGCAACTGACGATTGAGATTTATGATTTCTCTTCCGAGCGGCTTGCGCGGTACAGCAATCAAATTAGCTTCATACCGGCACCAGATGATCCGCAAGTGGTGTTTCCTGATATTTTTTTTACCAGTCCACTTATTCCATTTACGCTTTCGGGTGTAATGGTTGGGATACTCAGTATGTTGTTGTGGCTACTATGGCGCCACCGGCATGAGGATAATCGTTAGTACGTGTTGGTTGATTGTTTGGTATACTAGTAAGAGTTATTTAATAATCAAGGTAGTACATTTCTATGGCACGAGTAGCAATTAATGGGTTTGGAAGAATTGGTCGAACGTTTTTTCGCAACTCATACAATCACCCTGATATTGAGGTAGTCGCAATTAATGATTTGGGAAGTATTGAAAATCTTGCGTATTTACTCAAGTATGATACTGCGTATGGACAAGCCCCGTTTGAGGTCTTGCTGAATGACGGTAAGCTTTTTGTCAATGAAAAAGAGATTGCCTTCTTCCAAGAAAAGGATCCCAATCAGCTACCGTGGGGACAACATGAGATTGATGTCGTAGTTGAATCTACCGGTTTCTTCACAACGTACACTGCCGCCAACCAGCATATCTCTGCCGGTGCAAAGCGCGTTGTCATTTCTGCTCCAGCGAAAGACGGTGATGGTACTGTCTCTGGGGCGACAGTGCTCATGGGAGTAAACCATGATGCACTAGCTACGTGTCAGGTATCTTCCAATGCTTCGTGTACCACCAACGCAACGAGTCCACTGATTGCAATTCTGAAAGAGGGAGTGGGGATTGAGAAAGCGATTCTCAACACGGTACATGCCTACACGGCAACCCAATCGCTCGTAGATGGACCGGCTAAAAAAGACTTACGTAGTGGCCGAGCAGCCGCTCAAAATATTATTCCCGCTTCAACTGGCGCAGCTCAGGCGACCACGAAAGCACACACGGAACTCGAAGGATTGTTTGACGGTATTTCACTTCGGGTACCCGTCCCCGTTGGATCAATCGTTGATGTCACTTTTATTGCTAAGCGTGAGACGACGGTGGAGGAGATCAACGCACTCTTTGTCACAGCCGCTCAAGATGAACGGTGGCAAGGGCTTTTTGCGGTAACTGATGAGCCGGTGGTGTCGTCAGACATCATTGGATCCCGAGTTGGATCGATTGCTGACTTATCATGTACCCGCGTGGTGGGTGGAAATCTGGTGAAAGTGATGGCTTGGTATGACAATGAGACGAGCTATACTGAAACATTAATCCATCACGTCGTCGCTGCAGCTAAGCAGATCTCCTAGTGCATACACTATGGTTACACCAGAACTACCGATACTGCATCTTGCCGCCGACCATGCAGGTCTGGCTCATAAAGAACTCGTGAAAGTGTGGCTTCAGTCGGAAGGTTACCAGGTGGTTGATCATGGCGCTCATCAGTTCGATGGGGAAGATGATTTTCCTGACTTCATAGCACCGGCTGCTCAGGCTGTTCAGCTGGCTCCGGCGCGGACCAAGGGTATCATCTTTGGTGGTTCTGGACAGGGTGAGGCCATGTGTGCCAATCGCTTCTCGCATGTGCGTGCTACCGTGTATTATGGTGGCTCAGAGGAGATTGTGACACTGTCGCGTGAACACAATGACGCGAATATGCTCTCCATCGGTGCGCGGTTTGTGGATGTTGACACGACCAAGCGGGTAGTCTGGTTGTGGCTCCATACTGAACCGTTAATGAACGACAAGTACCATCGCCGCAATCGTAAGCTTAGTGCACTCGCCCTATGATGCAGTATCCGATAGTGCCTGCGATTATTCCTCGCTCACAGCATGAGGTGGTGGAATTAGCGAAACAATTGCGCTTCTCTCCAGAACTACACCTTGACGTTGTCGACGGCGTATTTGTGCCTGATATCTCCTGGCCGTATGAACCAGCCGGTCAGCCGATTGTAGTGAAGGCTGATACTGATTGGTATACACTCGAGGTTGATTTAATGGTCGCCGATCCGCTCCCGGCCGCCACGGCGTGGCTTGCTGCTGGGGTAGACATGCTCGTTTTTCATTTGGAGACCATAACGGTCGAGGATTTAGAGCGCTTTGTTGCCACCACTCAAGTTTCTATCGGCATTAGCCTACATGGAGATACTCCGCTTCCGGCTCTCGAGCCGTATTTGCCACTTGTTGACTACGTGCAGTTGATGGGGATTTATCAAATCGGATCGCAGGGACAGCCATTTGCTGATGCAGTTTTGGAGAACATAGTTGATATGAAAGTTCGACATCCGGATCTGATGGTCAGCGTGGATGGTAGTGTGAACCAGCATACGATCAAACGACTACAACAAGCGGGAGCTGACCGCTTCATTGTTGGCTCAGCGATTGTCGGACAGCCTGACCCAAAAGTTGCTCATGGGGCACTAGCTGCACTTATTAACTCATAACATTTGAGTCGCGACCTTCACAAAGGTATACTAGTTTGGTACATATGCACTATCTGACATCTGAGGAAGTAACCGCACTTGAAGTAACCGCAAATCAATTGCGCCAAAGTGTCATTGAAATGCTTACAGAAGCGGGGAGTGGTCATACTGCTGGTCCACTCGGTATGGCAGACATTTTCGCCCTACTCTACTTTGCAGTGATGCGACACGATCCCCAAAATCCAACCTGGGATGATCGCGATCGACTCGTACTTTCAAATGGACACATTTGTCCGATTCTCTATGCGACACTAGCACATGCAGGGTATTTCCCGACTGAAGAATTACTCACGCTTCGAAAATTTGGTAGTCGACTACAAGGACACCCGCACCGCGAGGCATTACCGGGGATCGAAACGAGCTCTGGTCCACTTGGATCTGGATTGTCCCAGGCAGTCGGTATGGCGCTCGCTGAACGGATGAATAATCCATACTCGGCAAAGTATTTTTATTGTATCACTGGCGATGGTGAGTTAAATGAAGGGCAGATTTGGGAGGCAGCAATGCTGGCTGGAAAAGAGAAACTTCACAACCTTATCGTGATCGTTGACCGAAATGGTATCCAGATTGATGGCTACACAAAAGATGTGATGCCCCTTGAACCACTCTATGAAAAATTTGAATCTTTTGGGTTTGATGTCCAAGAAGTCGATGGTCATAACATTCGAGCAGTTAATGATGCAATCGGAAAAGCACAGGCAGTCTACAGTCAGCCCTCACTCATCATTGCACACACCATTGCGTCCCGGGGGGTAGATGTGTTTGAGCGAGATTTTAGGTGGCACGGTAATCCACCAGGTAAGGGGCCAGAAGATCGAGTAGCCAAGCAACAGCAAGCGCAAGTAGCCCTTAAAAAACTGCGCACACTCGCTGGCACCATTAATGAACACGATATTTCATAGCTATGTTTGCTGATCATTTACAACCAGACTTACAGATTGATACCGTTCTTCGTGAGCCAACGCGTAATGGGTATGGCGATGGTTTGCTTGAAGCTGCCAGACACAATGAACAGGTTGTCGCGTTGTCTGCAGACCTGACTGAGTCTACGCGCACCTTACCATTTGCCGAGGCGTTTCCACAGCGTTTTGTACAGGTTGGCATTGCAGAACAAAATATGGCATCGGTGGCGTCTGGTATGGCAGCGATGGGCAAGGTCCCGTTTATCGCGTCGTATGCGATGTTTTCACCAGGACGAAGCTGGGAGCAGGTTCGAACCACTATCGCGTACAATAATGTGAATGTAAAAATTGTTGGTGCGCACGCTGGTGTATCGGTGGGTCCTGATGGAGCGACGCATCAAGCGATCGAAGACCTCGCCCTTATGAGGGTTATTCCAAACATGGTAGTGCTCGCCCCTGCTGATATTCACGAAGCAAAGCAAGCTACCCTAGCAGCGGCTCGGTACGTTGGTCCAGTGTACCTTCGCATTGGTCGCAGTCCCACACCGGTTGTTACTACCCCCGCGTCACCATTCATGATAGGGGAAGCGGTGCGTATGTATGAACGTTCGCCCGATCATGAGGCAACAGTCGGAATTGTGACGACAGGCTCGTTACTTTTCAATGGTTTGATGGCAGCGCAAGCCCTAAATCAGCAAGGGGTAGGAGCGTCTGTGCTGCACTGTGCAACGATCAAACCACTCGATGACGCGCGTTTAGTAGCATTTGCGAGCGAACATCGACGAATTATTACGGTCGAAGAACATCAGGTCGCTGGTGGTCTTGGTGGAGCAGTGGCTGAGGTACTCAGTGAACAGTGCCCGACGCCCCTCTGCCGAATTGGTGTACGAGATGCCTTTGGTCAATCAGGTGAACCAGATGAACTCATTACGCACTACGGAATGGGAATTGACGTAATCATCAAAGCGGCAGAGGGCCTTGTTACCCGGTTTGCTTGATACGTTGATTTCAGTACGCTATAAAAAAACGAACCGCCAGGTTCGTTTTTTTTAGCACAGGTAAGCGGTTACGCTATTCAATCTTACGAGCGACGTATTCAGCGGGACGCTGATCGAGGTAGGTCTGGAGTTGGTCTTTCGTGAGGAGACCAGCTTGAGCGCCGATATTTTGAACGACAGACATTGAATTCACTGGTCCCCAGGCGAGTGCTTCCTCTGGGCTGAGACCAAGGGCAATAGCGCTGGTGAACGTGGATGAGAATGAATCGCCAGCACCAGTGCGATCAACCGGCGGTGCTGGGTCGGGGTACATTGGCATGTGCCACGCTTGATCATGTTCATCAATGACATAGGCTCCATGAGGACCATCGGTAATGACTGGCATCTTTGGTCCGAGGGAGCGGATGCCACGAATCAGGGTGGGGATATGTTGTTCGGTAGTTTTGAGAATTTCTTGCGCCTCTTCTTTATTGCAGAAAAAGATTTCAGTGGCCTCATATACATCCCGAATAGCTTCAACTCCGACTTTGATTTGGAACGTACCTGGCTGGAACACGAGTTTGGTCTCGGGATGTGCTTTTACGTAGCTGGCGATTTCGTGGTGGTAGGGGAGACCGTGTTCCCCAACGGATGAAAAATAGAGAAAGCGGGGTGGTTCGGCAAAATCTGGTAGGGCGTACGGGAACACTTCGTGTTTGATTAAGATGGTTCGCTCTGGGCCGTAGCGAAGGACGTAGTGGTAATTTGTCTGCTTACCCTCATGGAGCTTCACGTACTCAGTATGAATCCCTTCAGTTCGTAGGGCGTCGAGACAGTCTTTACCGTTGCGGTCATGGCCAAGGTGCGTTATGAGAGCAGTCTTTAACCCAAGACGGTGGGCGGCGGTGGCGGCATTCGGTGAGTTGCCGACAGCATTAATGACCGTGACATCACGGTATGGTAACTTGCTTCCAAACGGTATATGCAGGGTTTGTCGTCCGGTATCGAGATCAATCGATACGTCGGCGTGATCTTTATCTAATTCAATAAATGCATCAACGAGAATGTCGCCGATGGCTACGAAATCATACTTTTGTGACATATAATTTTAGTATAGCACTCCTTGGTCGTGTCAAAGCTGATGGTCGGGGAAAGGTCTACGATTTGTGACATCGTCTTTGGGTTTGCTATACTGTGTATGCGTATGGTTTGGACCGTTGGGAAAAATATCGTTGCCGGATTTTTAGTGTGCATCTTTTTCGTACCCGCTCATTTGGCTGGCGCGGAGACAGATGGAGAACGCCGGAAGCGCCTTGAAGCAGAATTGCAGTCGGTGGAGCGCCAAATCCTCACCCAGCAGCGACTCGTAGAGGACAAACAAGTAGAGCGTCGCACGTTGGAGCGAGACATTGCGCTCATTGAAAGTGAGATCACGCGAGCCCAACTCGGTATCCAGGCACGCTCACTGGCGATCAGGCAGCTGTCAGACCAGATCGGCGAAAAGGCCGTCGTTCTTTCTATTTTGGAAGAGCGGTTGCAGAAGCAACAGGTATCATTGGCTGACCTCGTCCGACGGTCGGCCCTGTTGGATGAATACTCACTCGTCGAGGTGATGTTGAGTAAAGAGAACTTCTCTGATTTTTTCTCAGATGTCGCCACCTTTCAGTCATTGAAAGAATCGCTGAATGAATCGCTCGCTGTCTTGCAGGGGATACAGCGTGATACGTACGAACAAAAAAATGCGCTTGAAGAAAAGCAGGAAACCGAAGCTGAGATGAAGCGGATTCAAGAATTACAAAAAACAGAAATTGAAGCGAAAGAGCGGGAAAAAGAACAAATTTTGACGGTGACAAAAGGGCAGGAAGAGGCCTATCAAGAGTTACTTGAATCTCAGCAACGAACAGCAGCACAGCTTCGGAATGCACTGTTCCAACTGTTAGGAGGTGGTGGGGGTATTCCGTTCCCTGAGGCGGTTCGATTGGCAAAATATGCTGGGGGAGTTACCGGAGTTGATCCAGCGCTTATTCTCGCTATTCTTGAACAAGAGACTAATCTTGGTTCAAACCTTGGAAGTTGCGTGTACAACGATGTTCGTGGTGGACGTGCGGTGATGCATCCTGACCGTGACGCACCAGTCTTCTTGGCGATTGCTGGTATCCTCGGCTTTGAAGCACGATCACGCTCGGTATCGTGTCCAATCACGAGTGGAGGACAGCGTGTCGGGTGGGGTGGTGCAATGGGTCCATCACAGTTTATTCCGTCTACCTGGGCGATGTATGGGGGTATTGTTAACCGTGGAGGGGGGTGGGTATATAGTCAGTCTGACGACGCCATTCGTCGTATCAACGGTACGGGTAGCCCAGCGAATCCGTGGAATAATCAAGACGCCTTCATTGCAACAGCGCTCTTGCTGCGTGATAACGGAGCAAATGGTGCGTACGCAAACGATCGCTTAGCAGCGCTTCGCTATTACGCCGGCTGGGGCGGGGCAAATAATCCAGCCAATGCGTTTTATGGAGATCAGGTGATGAATCGCAAATCACGATTATCACAAGAAATCCAGATTCTTGGTCAGTAATATTGCATTAACCATATTGTCTGGTATAGTGCTTGGCGTTACGAGTAGGTAGCCCGTTTACTATATCCATTTGGGTGTGCCGAAGTAGTCAATCATATGAAGAAAGATATACACCCTAAAAATTATCGAATGGTTATCTTCCATGATAATTCCAGTAATGAGCGTATGCTCATTGGTTCAACAATCGAAACCTCTGCGACTGATACCTGGACTGATGGTAAAGAATACCCGCTCGTCCAAGTAGATGTGACGAGTGCCTCTCATCCATTTTATACTGGGCAAGAAAAAGTTATGGATACTGCTGGTCGTGTCGATCGCTTCAAGCAGCGAGCAGCTAAGGCGGCTGATCGTAAGAAGCAGTAGTGTAAAAAGCCAATGTGTCGCCTCCATAAGCGACACATTGGCTTTTTCTGTGTACACTGCGTACTATGGAATTTTCCCCTGAACAACTACAGATATTTAAAGACAACCATAAGACTCAGTTCTTAGCGGGGCAATTTGAGTTGTTACAACAGCGGGTCCAAGAAGTTGAGGCGATGGTTTTGACTGATCCAGATATGGCAGAGTTAGTGGCCGAAGAACGAGCAGCGCTTGAGGAGCAGTTGGTTTTACAATGGTCTGAAATGGAGCGTATCGTGGAAGTGAGTAAAGCTGAAGAGGAGATCCCCTACGGAGTTGTGCTTGAGGTGCGAGCGGGCGCTGGTGGGGACGAGGCTGCGCTCTTTGCAGAAGAGCTGGCTCAAGCGTATCTAAAATATGCAGAACTGGAGGGCTGGCTGTATAGTGTTGAGCACGAATCGAGAGGAAGTAGTGGGGGATATAAGGAAGCGGTGTTTGAGATTTTGCATCCTCGAGCGTATGACGCACTGCGGTACGAGACGGGTGTTCATCGGGTGCAACGGATCCCCGTGACCGAAAAGGCTGGTCGGATTCATACGTCAACATGTTCAGTTGCTGTACTTCCGCTGCGACATAAACCAACGATTGAAATTAACCCGAGTGATATTCAGATGGAATTCTCCCGTTCAGGGGGTGCTGGAGGGCAGAATGTAAACAAAGTCGAGACGGCGGTACGACTCGTACACCTACCATCGGGCCTTGAGGTGCGTAGTCAATCTGAACGATCTCAGTTGAAAAATCGTGCGAAAGCACTCAGTATCTTGACGGCGAAGCTAGAAGCGCTGCACGAAGAAGAGCAGGCAAAACAGCATGCTGAAACCCGGAAAGGACAAATTGGTACCGGTGATCGTTCGGAAAAGATTCGCACGTACAACTTCCCACAAAGTCGCATTACTGATCATCGGATTAAGCAGTCGTGGCATAACATTGAGGCGGTTATGCAAGGACAGTTTGGTGACGTATTTATGGCCTTGGCAACCGTAGCAAAGGATGATTCTATTGCGTAAAAAGTGTGAATATGGTAGCATCCTTTCGCTGAGCGCCTTGCGCTTTTTTGCTTAATTTATTTATGTCATCACAGAATAATTCATCAACCCTCATCGAACAGTTGTTTGCCGCTGGTGCGCACTTTGGTTTTAAGAAAAGCCGTCGGCACCCAACTGTCAGTAAATTCCTCTTTACGACCAAAGACGGAAACGATATCTTCGACCTTGAAAAGACTAGTGCAGCACTCACTACAGTGATGGAAGTGGTACAGACCGCAGCTATGAATGGTAAAACCATTCTTTTTGTTGGCACTAAAGAAGAGATCGCAAAACTCGTGATGGACGCAGCGCTCCGGACTGACATGCCATATGTGACTAACCGCTGGATCGGTGGCATGCTGACGAATGTGAGCGAAATCAAAAAACGAATCAATCGTCTCGCAACGCTAACCCAAGAACGTGAGTCCGGTGAATTGGAGCGTAAGTACACTAAGAAAGAACGGGTTGTGATTGGCCGTGAAGTCGATAAGCTTACCCATAATTTCTCAGGGATTGCAGCGATGACCAAGGCACCAGACTACATGGTAGTGGTTGATCCTCGCCATGACCACATTGCTGTCCGAGAGGCAATCGAAATGAACGTGCCAGTAATCGGAATTTCCAGTTCAGATGGTGATCTCTCGAAGGTTACCCACCCGATTGTGGTGAATGATGCGCTCCAAACCAGTGTTAGTTTTGTGCTCTCACAAATCACGCTGGCAATCAATACAGGTAAGGCGGCATATACACCAAAGACAGTTGAAGCCAAGACGACACCAAGACGCACCACATCTGCTTAAATTAATTATTTAGTACGTGTGCACAGGTAGACGTACCGAATTTACTAGATGGTAGTATTGTACATACATATGGAAATCACATCAGCACAACTTAAAGAATTACGAGACAAGACAGGTATCTCGGTCATGCAATGCAAGAAGGCGCTTGAAGAGGCTGGCGGAGATATGGAGAAAGCGGTGATTATTCTTAAGAAAAAACGTAGTGAAGCGGCTGAGAAGAAGTCAGACCGTGAGCTTGGTGCGGGTGCGGTGGGGGTGTATTTACATAACACGAATGAAATTGCTGCACTTGCCATGGTTGCCTGCGAGACAGACTTTGTAGCAAAAAACGAAGAGTTCATCGCTTTGGCTAAAGATATTGCAATGCAGGTGGCGGCGACAAACCCTGCCTACGTGACACGTGCAGAGTTACCAGAAGCAGCTATTGAGAAAGCCAAAGAAGTATTTGCTCCAGAACTGGTGGGTAAGCCAGTCGAGATGCATGAAAAAATCATGCAAGGTAAACTGGATGCCTTTTTCAAGGATCAAATTCTCTCGGACCAACCATTTGTAAAAAATCCAGACGTGACCATAGGGGAGATGGTATCCGGGGCGGTACAAAAATTTGGAGAAAATATTTCTATTGCAAAAATCACTCGCGTTTCGGTAAAATAAACGAATGACTGAAACCGCCCTTACTGCCTTTGGCATTAGCGCGCTTGTGCTCGTGATCTTGTTAAGTGGCACCTACTATGAGTACGTATCTGGTCGTCGGTTGGCTCGTCGGGTGCGAGGGTGGTTTGATCGTATTGTCGTAGCCGGGGTAGAGTGGTGGGAAAAGGTGATCACGCATATGGTGAGGTATGTGCTGCAGTTGGGATGGTACTACAGTCTCCACTCTATCTTGCGAGCATTACTACTCGGTCTGGTGACGGGGTATCACGCCTTGGAGGCAGTCTTTGAAAGAAACCGAGCGCGTACAAAAGCGCTTCGGCGTGAATTAAAGCACCGTAAGCAACGCACACACCTAGACGAAATTCATGATCACAAAACAAGTACAGCGCTCACTGAGCCGGAAAAAAAGCGACTGCGTAAGCAGGGACTATAGTGCGTACAGCTTTGCACGCAGGCGACAGACGTAGGTGGTGGTAACGGCCTATTTACAAAACCGTCACAACCCCGTACACTTTCCGGGCACAGAACAGCAATCAGCCACCTTAGCTCAGTTGGTAGAG
>CAYXOF010000023.1:0-13945 GCA_964466905.1 uncultured Candidatus Saccharibacteria bacterium
GGGATCGAAAAAAGACATTTAACTGAACTCTACCATCACCAAGAAGTCAACGAGACTGTATTTCGCCACATTAGCGGTAAGCTCCAACTCCAACTTGAGTCGATCGAATCCGGCAACCTCTCCCCGGATATGTCACTCCATAGTGACGGTCGTGATATTTTAGAACGTCTCTTTAGTACACTTGAATCGCTCGTGCGACCCACCACACCACTCACGCACTTTCAAAATAAATACCAATACTACCGAGCGCAGGCGATTATTTCACGAAAAGTTGTGAAGGAAATCACGTCGATGAGTGGCACGAGCGCATCAACAATTTTTACTTCTGAAGCTGTAACTCACGTCCAAGACCTCTACACAACATTCAAGACACAGTCACTGAAAAAACTCACCGCACTGGCTGCAACGAATCCAACTGAAGCAACCCGTCTGGCCTACACGCTCGCCCAACACGCTGTCCATACGATTGAACAAACAATGTTAGAAAAAATTAACCGACAACAACTCATCACCCCCAAACTCTTTGTAACACTGCGAGATGAGGTGGCAACCGAACATCCAGAGTAACGCTGATTAATATGATTTTAATCGTCTCGCTTTTTCGTGTTGACGTATCTTCTCGAGAGCCTTGGCTTCGATTTGACGGATACGTTCCCGCGTCACTCCAAACTCCTTACCAACTTCCTCAAGTGTGTGATACGTACCATCGGTGAGGCCATGTCTCATTTCAAGAATTTTTCGCTCTTTTTCTGACAATGTATCAAGGATTTCGGCAATTTGATCAGTGAGTATACTGTGCGCCACTTCTTGATCAGGCGAGGTAATTTTGTCATCTGAGATAAAGTCCGATAGGCGCGAGCGGTCATCATCATCTCCGACTGGTAACTCAAGCGAGATTGTGTCTTGACTGATTTTTTCGATTTGATAGATCTTTTCCACTTCCACTCCCATTTCAGTGGCAATTTCCTCAGGCATCGGGTCACGTCCCAAATCTTGAGATAAGCGTCGCGAGACTTGTTTATACTTAGCCATAGTCTCAACCATGTGCACCGGAATACGGATAGTCCGTGACTGATCAGCCAGTGCCCGAGTAATTGCTTGCCTGATCCACCACGTCGCATACGTCGAAAACTTAAACCCCTTGGTAAAATCAAACTTATCAACTGCTTTGAATAGACCCAGATTTCCTTCCTGAATCAGGTCGAGTAGTGTCAGATCAGGTGAGCGACCGACATACTTCTTCGCAATCGACACAACAAGACGAAGATTCGCGCGGGCCAACAGATTACGTGCCTCGTCTTCACCGTCGACGATTCGCTTGGCGAGCACTCGTTCTTCATGGGCGTTTAAAAGTGGATACTGACCAATTTCTCGGAGATACATCTGGATTGAATCATAGGCACTTTCACTCCGCTTGAAGGTTGTCCGTTGAGCGATAGCCTCATCTGACATGTGGTCACCGAGCATCCCACCACTCTGGAGTACATCAATCTTTGCGGCAGCAAATCGCTCATAAAGACGATCAAGAAATTCCACGTCCTTTTCAATTTCTGGAAATGCACGCAGCAACTCATCATAGGTGACGTAGCCACGCTCTTTTCCAATGCGGAGTAACTCTGCCGCTTTTATCTCCAGTAACTTCTCAGATTTAGTGAGCGGTTTGGCGACAACACTCGTAACAGGTACCACACTTGGTTGTGGCGTAGTCTTTTTCACTACCGCTTTCGTTGACACCTTCTTTGTGGCCACCTTCTTGATAGTCGGGACCGGTTTAATGACTTTTTTCTTTACCGCTGTTTTAGGAGTCATGCGTGCGCTCTTTGCGCTTAAACGTACCCCGGAGTTCTTTTTTATGACGGCTTTCTTTGGTGCCTTCGCTCGCAACGGAGCTTTTTTAGTGGCTGACTTTTTGGTTGTTGGAGCGGGTTTTTTGACCGCTTTTTTGACGACTTTTTTTGCGGCTTTTTTGGTAGCCATAATGACCGCCACTATAGCAGAAATACAAAAAATGTCTAGGAGTTAGCATCGAACGTGCGGTACTCCGTCAGATCACTGCTGCGAGAAAAAATTGGTATCATATGATGGCTTACGCTTTTCTATCTCAAGCATTGACAGCTGTGCGGTAAGGGTAAGCGAGGTCTCCATATCGCCATTTTGTTCAGCCGCTCGTTGGGCCACTCGCACCGACTGGATTGCAGTACTGAGTACGCCCGCTCTAAACTGGTTAAGCACAAACAATACCTCAGTCAGCAAGACTGAGGGGTCGTGTAGTACAGCACGGGCGTGTTCATTTTGACTTGGGGTGATTGGCTGTGGCAGTATCTCACTGAGATGTTTATATTCCTTGTCCACGAACTCGGCGACGGACTCAGGCAGTACTGATACAGCGCCCATCAAAAATCCTGCATACTCAACCAGTCGAGTCTCGCTACTGCGAGCAGGCACCTCCTCCGGCACCGCTACTCCTTTTATGTGCACGCCTGCCTGTGTTTCGCGCAAGCGATCAATCTCAAAGCGGACTGATTCAATTGCAATGTTTGCCGTCTCGGCAATGAGTTGGGTGAAGTGGTCCTGATCAATTCGGTTTGGGAGCAGTAACACAAACGGCAACACCTCCTCACGCATCCGTAACTTAAAGGTCCGATCGTCGGTGTGTGTACGACGCAATTGCTGTAAAAGGAATTCAATCACGTGTACAGACTGTCCCACAATTCGCTTAAACGTAGTCACATCACACACAATACAATCCGCTGGGTCTTGGCCCTCTGGTAAGACAGCAACCTTAACGTCAAACCCGCGCGTCAGCATGAGTTCTGCCGCTCGCTTCATCGCGGCAATCCCCGCCCGATCCGCATCAAGTGCCAACACCGTCCGCCTGGATAGTCGCTCGAGTAGCTGCACATGATGAAGCGTGAGCGCCGTGCCTGATACTGCGACTGTATTAATATAGCCAGACTGATGGCACAGCACCACATCAAATTGTCCTTCCACCAAAAGTGAGAAGTCAAATTTACGAATCCCCTCTTTAGCAGCATGGTAGCCGTAGAGTAGATCAGATTTTTTGTACACTTCGGTTTCGGGAGAATTGACATACTTTGGTGCCTCAGTATCCTTTGTAAAAATCCTCCCTGAGAACGCAACCACTCGTCCAGTCTGATCAAACAGCGGGAACATCACTCGATCCCGAAACACATCAAATGACTCTTTTCCCCGTTCAGTTGCTTTGGCGAGACCGGCGGTTAACAATTCAGCCTCAGTAAAACCCTTTGCCATCAGCGCGGCCTTGAGCTCACGCCACCCACCATTTGGGGGGCCTGGTGCATACCCAATCTGCCATGCAGCAAGCGTGTCAGAGGTCACTCCTCGACCGAGGACGTACGCTCGCACATCCGGGCGACGATCGAGGGACTCAAGGTAAAACTCACAGGCGGCCTTAAGCACCATGTATGTACGGTCTCGTTTGGTTCGTTGTTCTGGTTTTTCTGGGACTAGCTGCACCCCTGCCTTCTCAGCCAATAATCGCAACGATTCTTTGAAATCGACCCCCTCCATCTTCTGCACAAAGGTAAACATATCGCCACCCTGTGAGGTGGAAAAACAGTAGTACATCCCTCGGTCGGGCGACACATAAAAAGACGGGGTTTTTTCTGCAGAGAATGGGGACTTGCCTTTAAAATTCTTGCCCGCCGGACGTAACTCAACATACTGCCCGACGACATCAATAATGCTCAGGCGATCTTTAATTTGCTGTACCGCATCACTCATAGCACCCGTAGTATACGGGATTTATGCTCGTGATGCGAAGCGATTGACAAACCGAGCCAATTTATCCATAGTTACTAAAGACACAGCACCCAGGGAGTTACCCATGCGATTCACCATAATCCTAGCGTTACTTATCCTTGCTGGATGCGCAAGCGATGATGACGTCAGTGATCCAACACTCGGCGCCCTCGTCCGCGACAGACTCCCCACCGGGGTCTGGCACTCAGTGGTAGAAGACGGCCGAACCTTTACTGCCTGGCGTACTGGAGGAGAACCTGAGACACTGTGGGTCATCATCGATGGACAGGAGCGGGCAATCGCAGTTGCGTGCCGTGACCTCTTCGTTGACGCGGTCGTCGAGACGTGTGAGTTATTGGCAGAAAAAAAGTCGCTACCAAAACCACTCGCTGAGACAATCTATATCGTTGCACTTGAGCGCCTCGTCGGGGTCTACCGTCCACGAACGACTCCATCGGAACAGGTGACCGAACCACAAAATCTAGCCACAACTCCACATGAGCGTGGCACATGAACCATAGACGCCCGGCGCATACCATTGCGCCGGGCGACGCTTTTTTACCAAACAAAACACTCCCAAAATGGGAGTGTTTTGTTTAAACTGGTTTGTATAATCCCTATCGCTTCGACTGCATATCGGCAATCATCACCTGCTTGTTACTGCCAGCAAAGCCTGATCCAGCTGGGATAAGCTTCCCGATAATGACGTTTTCCATCAGGCCGGCAAGATTATCTTCACTTCCTCGCACCGCGGCATTGATGAGTACCCGAGTAGTGTTTTGGAAGGAAGCAGCAGACAAGAAACTCTTACGCGAGAGCGATGACTCAGTAATACCGAGAATCAATTTTTCTGCTTTTGCGACCTCTTTACCAGCATCTTTGAGTTTCTGGTTTGCTTCTACAAAGATCCACTCTTCCACTACCTCGCCAGCCGTGAAGTGACTGTCACCGCGATTAGTGATCTTCACTCGCGACATCATCTGCTTCACAATGAGCTCAATGTGTTTCCGTGCAATCGTCACACCTTGCAGTTCGTAAATTTTATTGACCTCAGAAATGATGTAATCCTGTGTAATCTCTTGTCCTCCAAACTTATACAGCTCTGGGAGAATAGCCGATCCATCGGTCATTAATTGACCAGGGACGACCGTATCCCCTTTCGAGACCGTTACCACACGACGGTAGTGTACTGGATATTCAACCGCATCCTTCTTCTTCGGGGCGCCCTTAGCGGTCATTTCTGGCGAAACGACAATCACCTTTTCGCGTCCCTCAGTGCGGATATCGGTGACGAGTCCATGGTATTTATTTACTACAGCAGGTACCTTCGGGGCGCGTTTTTCAAACACTTCTTCTACACGCGGAAGACCTGACGTTACGTCACCACCAGCTGAGGCAGTTCCCCCAGCGTGCTTCGTATTCATCGTGAGCTGTGTACCTGGTTCACCAATCGCTTGGGCTGCTACGGTACCCACCGCTTCTCCAATATCGACGAGCGCATTCTTCGTGAGGTCAATCCCATAACATTGCTGACAGACACCGCGGAGTGTCTTACAGGTCATTGGTGAGCGTACTACCACCGATTCACAGGTTGACTCCTCAATCGCAATCGCGTCTCGTCGTGACAAGAGATGCGTTTTCTTGAAGAGTACATTGCCTTTTGTATCAACAGCATCTTCAGCCAACACTCGGCCCTTGATCGCT
The DNA here is from genome assembly GCA_964466905.1 of uncultured Candidatus Saccharibacteria bacterium. Lineage (GTDB taxonomy): Bacteria > Patescibacteriota > Minisyncoccia > Phycocordibacterales > UBA918 > OLB19. Next base: position 5,488 of record CAYXOF010000023.1, read on the forward strand.
TTTGAGAAGGCAATCTCAATCCCTGAGGCTGAGATACGATTAATGCGAGTACCAGCCTTTGTCTTACAATCAGCCTCAGTCACAATCGCATCTTGCGCTACCACGAAGAGACGCCTGGTGAGATACCCAGCCTTGGCCGTTTGGAGGGCCGTGTCAGCGAGTCCTTTACGCGATCCGTGAGTAGTGTTAAAGTACTCAATCGGACTCATACCCTCCTTCATTGAAGACAGAATCGGGAACTCGAGCGTTTCACCACGCGTGTTGACGATGAGACCCTTCATACCCGCCATCTGCGCGATCTGTCCGAGTGATCCTCGAGCACCAGACTTCCACATCTCGTAGGCAGAACCATGTTCATCGAGTGTCTCTGGTAGTACCTTCTCAATTTCTGTCTTTGCGCGGTGCCAGATCTCCACAATCATTCGCCGGCGCTCTTCACGAGAAATGAGTCCTTCATCGTAAAAGCCGAACACTGATCGTTCTTCAGTTCGAGCCGCTTCGATAATTGCTTCTTTTTCCTTCGGGACAACCACATCATCAATTCCCCAGGTAGTACCAGACTTGGTCGCATACTTGAACCCAAATTTCTTCAGTCGGTCTACAATCGGTGGGACAGCTTCTGTACCTTGGTCATCAATGATGTCGATAATGATCTGGAATAGTGTCTTCTGAGTCACGATGTCATTAATGAACGCATGATCGGACGGTAGCACACTATTAAAGAGTAGTCGGCCCACCGATGTCTCGAAGAGCTGACCTTCAAACTGCGCGTACTTTGGCGTATCTGTCGCGAGCACTTTGATCTTTGCCCGGAAGTCAATCACCCCATGATCAAACGCGTTAATCGCATCATTTGGTGAAGCAAAATATTTTCCTTCACCCGGCGCTCCAGGGATCACCTTCGTCATCCAGTACGCACCGAGTGCCATGTCGAGTAGCTTTTCAGAAACGACTGGCTCAGCAGAGCCGGGCTTCAAAATGTTTTTATTAGCTGAGATGATCTCTCGGGCTTCCATCTGTGCCTCATCTGAGAGTGGTACGTGGACCGCCATTTGGTCACCGTCGAAGTCAGCGTTGAAAGCGCGACAAACGAGTGGGTGCACCTGGATCGCGTTACCTTCGATCAATACCGGTCGGAAGGCTTGAATACCCTGGCGATGAAGGGTCGGAGCACGGTTCAGCAAGACGTGCTTATGCTTGATAATATTTTCAAGGATTGCCCACACCTCTGGTACACCATCCTCAATGAGACGACCCGCTCCACGGATGTTATATGCAAGTTCTTGTTTCAAGAGTTCCGCAATCACAAATGGACGGAAGAGTTCAAGAGCCATATGCTTCGGCAGACCACACTGGTCGAGCGCGAGTTCTGGACCAATCACGATCACCGAACGACCTGAATAGTCAACTCGCTTTCCAAGCAGGTTTTGCCTAAAGTACCCTTGCTTACTCTTAAGGTAATCTGAAAGTGACTTCAGTGGCCGCCGTTGGGCTGCACTCATGGCAGATTGTGCTCCACCACCATGACGAATCGAATTATCAATGAGTGCATCAACCGCTTCTTGCAAGATACGTTTCTCGTTACGCAAGATCACATCAGGTGCCTGAATATCAAGCAATTTCTTCAGTCGATTATTACGGTTAATCACTCGTCGGTAGAGGTCGTTCAGATCTGAAGATGCATGTCGTCCACCCTCAAGCGCCACCATCGGACGGATTGCTGGTGGAATGACCGGGATGCGGGTCAGGAACATCCACTCGGGCTTCACCCCAGACGTGATCATACCGCGCACGAGTGTCAGTCGCTTATCAAGTTTCGCACGCTCGAGTGCCCCAGCTTTTTCATGCTCAAGCTCTAGTCGAGCGGCAAGGGCATTGAGATCAAGCCGTTTGAATAGATCAAAAATGGCTTCGGCTCCAATTCTTGCTTCAAACAACGTACTATATTTAATAGAGAATTTATGGAAGGTTACCTCATCGAGGACAACTCCTTCTTTCAAACCCTCAATTTCTCGCTTCGTATCATCCATGCGTGTCTTCAGTGCCTCCTTCGCATCCTCATTTTGAAGTGTTTTTAGTTTTGCCTTAAACTCTGTATCGAGTTCTCGTAAGATACGAGTACGATTCTCTTCACTCACCTGCGTTACAATGTATCCCGCGAAGTAAATGACTTTCTCGATTGAAGAAGCGGTCAATCCTAAAATCATCGCAATTCGGCTCGGTACGCCGCGCAAAAACCAAATGTGGGAGACAGGTACACAAAGGTCGATGTGTCCCATACGCTCACGTCGCACAATCGCTCGGGTAATCTCTACCCCACACTTCTCACAGACAATTCCTTTATACCGAATGCCGCGATACTTCTTACAACTACATTCATAGTCTTCGACTGGACCGAAGATTCGTTCATCGAACAAACCAAGCTTTTCTGGACGTTGGGTACGGTAGTTGATCGTCTCTGGTTTTGTCACTTCACCATATGACCACTCGAGAATTTGCTCCGGGGACGCAAGCTTCAGGTTAACACCCGTGTAGTTGTGCGGAATCATTGGTGGCTTCTTAAATGGAATAGTTTCGTTTGACATACACGTATACCTTATGCGTTCTCATAATTACCTCGACGTGGCGTCTCTGTCTTATCAAGCTTCACATCAAGTGCGAGCCCTCGAAGCTGATTCACGAGCACATTGAAGGCTGCAGGAGTGTGCGGGTGACTGATTTTTTCACCCCGCACAATCGCATCAAAGGCAGCTGAGCGACCGACAATGTCGTCTGATTTAATCGTGAGCATTTCGCGAAGCGTATAGGCTGCACCGTACCCAAGGAGTGCCCACACTTCCATTTCGCCAAATCGCTGTCCACCCACCTGTGCCTTACCGCCAAGTGGTTGCTGAGTAATGAGTGAGTACGGACCAATCGAGCGCATGTGGATTTTATCTTCCACCATGTGGTGAAGCTTTAGGATATACATGAAACCAACAGCGGTTTTCTGCGCAAACGGCTCACCCGTCTGCCCATCTCGGAGCTGGATCTTGCCATCTTCCGGTAGTCCGGCTGCCTTAAGTTCAGCCTTCACATGGGCCTCTGTCGCACCGGCAAATGGTGGCACGATGGCTTGGTAGCCAAGTGTATGCGCGGCCATTCCCAAGTGCAGTTCAAGGATCTGACCAAGGTTCATACGGCTCGGTACGCCAAGTGGGGTAAGGAGCACATCAACTGGGGTACCGTCTTCCGTGTACGGCATATCTTCCTCTGGCAAAATCCGAGAGATAACACCCTTGTTTCCGTGTCGGCCAGCGAGCTTATCTCCTACCGAGATATTACGGACTTGCGCTACAGTCACGTGAATCCGCTTAATCACACCGCTTTCGAGCTGATCACCATTCTCGCGTGAGAAAATTTTCACTCCGATCACCCGACCGCGCTTCCCTGCCTCGAGCCGCAATGATGTATCTTTAACATCTTTTGCTTTTTCACCGAAGATAGAACGAAGAAGACGCTCTTCTGGAGTCAATTGTGTTTCACCTTTTGGGGTGACTTTTCCAACAAGGATGTCTCCTGGACGTACCTCTGCCCCGATCCGGATAATGCCACTCTCATCAAGATTACGGAGCTTTAACTCTGACACATTTGGAATATCTGGAGTGGTCACCTCTGGACCAAGCTTCGTGTCACGCACCGCCACCTCAAGTTCATCGAGGTGAATGGTAGAGAATTTACTCTGCTTGACGAGTCGTTCGGAGATGATAATCGCATCTTCATAGTTCGCACCGTTCCAAGACATAAACGCCACCATGGCATTTTGTCCCACAGCCACTTGCCCATTATCAGTTGATGAAGTATCGGCCAGTAGATCGCCACGCTTCACGGTTTGACCGAGATCGACTGCGGGCCGATGATAGAATGCAGAAAAATCATTCGTGCGCTGGAAACTGGTAAGGTGATACGTGTGTTTTTTGCCATCTTTACCCTCAATCACCACCTTCTTCGCATCAACTTCCACGACTGTTCCCGCTTCCTTGGCATAGAGCACACGACCAATATCACGAGCAACCATACCCTCAACACCAGTTGCAACGAGTGGTGCTTCTTGTACGACACACGGAGTGGACTGCTTCTGCATGTTTGAACCCATCAGCGTACGGTTTGCATCGTCATGGTTCAAAAACGGAATCATCGAGGTTGCGACTGAGAACGGCTGATTGGTAGCAACATCCATGTACTCAACATCCTCGCGCGGAACGACGCGTGGTTCACCTTTCTTTCGAGCTTCAACAAATTTCTCAACGATCTTACCTTTACTATCAAGCTCGACTGCGGCATGCGCAATGGTAAATTTCTCTTCCTCATGACCGTTAAAATACACTACCTCATCAGTGACGACCCCTTTCTCCACTTTAACGTACGGTGTCTCGATGATACCGAATCGATTCACGCGTGAGTACATCGCGAGACGCAGGATAAGTCCAATGTTTGGACCTTCTGGGGTATGAATTGGACAGAGTCGACCGTAGTGTGATGAGTGCACGTCACGGACTTCAAAACTGGCTCGTTCTCGTGTGAGTCCGCCTGGACCAAGGGCTGAAAGTGTCCGTGAGTGCTCGATTTCTGCCAGGATGTTTTGTTGCTGTGAAAATTGTGACAGCTGGTTCGTGCTGAAGAATTCCTTGATAGCTGCCTGTAGTGGACGCGGATTCAAGATCGCGGTTGGCAGCGACGTCTCAGCCTCAATCGTACTCATCCGGTCTTGGATGTTTCGCTTCATGCGAGTCATACCAACACGAACCCGCTGTTGGAGCATTTCACCAAAGTAGCGCACCCGACGAAAACCGAGGTGGTCAATATCATCTGCATGAGCGAGTGGATCATGATTCATCTCAATAATATTGGCGAGAATGAGTCGCATGTCCTCGGTTGACACTGTTCGCTCAGCGGTTGCCTTCGCGTCAATCGGACGGCCAAATCGACTATTGAAGTGGTGACGGCCGATTTCAGAGAGATCGTACCGCTCTGGCGCAAACAATGAATTAACAAACTCACGCGCGTTTTCCACCGTCGCCAAGTCACCGTCACGAAGGCGACGATAAATTTCAACATATGCCTCGTCAGGTGTTTTCGCTGGATCTTTCGCTAGAGTGGCCTTCATGTACTCCTCACCGCGAGGTGTATCCTTCACGAGTGCAACAATTTCTTTGTCAGTCTTGAGGCCAAGTACACGAAGGAGTGATGAGATTGGGAACTTCTTTTTGCGATCAATTTTTACGTAAATGACGCCATCCGCCTCAGACTCAATCTCAACCCATGCACCACGAGCGGGGATAATCTTGGCACCAAACAGCGTCTTTCCTTTGCTTTCAGCCGAGGTAAAGAAAATACCGTAGGAGCGTGCGAGCTGTGGCACGACGACCCGCTCCACACCATTAATGATGAAAGTACCCTGCTCTGTCATGACCGGGATATCCGTCATGAAAATTTCCTGTTCCTTCTCGCTTTCGAAAGTTTTATTCTTGAGCACTACCGTCGCTCGAAGTGGCGCCTCGTACGTACGCTTGTTTTCTTTTGCAAACTCTGGCGAACACTTCGGTTCGCCAAGGTCATAGCGCTTGAATACCATTTCAAACTTTTTCTCTGAGTAGTCTTGCAGAGGCGAGAACTCAGTGAAAATCTCCTTGAGCGCAGTCTCAACAAACCACGTAAATGATTCACGTTGTGGCTGAATGAGATCAGGAAGTGGGATCCGTGGACCAGCACTTACCTCAAAGCGCTTCTGCGGCATCTGTCCTACCGATAGATTAGTCGTTTGTTTACTCATAGAAAACTCTTAGCGATTAAGTCTACACACAAAAACCACGCATTCGCGTGTTGGTTCGGCTTGTGTTGTTATCGTGTAATTATTTGCATCACGCCTCCTCGTGATTTACTACACGCGTATGTGTCTCTCCACCCATAACACACTCGAGATTCATCTGCGCTTGTGGTCGGCATTATACAGGAAACGGCCATTTTGACAAGTGGCCCCCGTGAATTCTGCCTATATATTAGAGAAATTAGTGCTTCATGTTAGATTTTCGCCACGCTTCAATTTTTTTATGGTCGCCTTCGATGAGTACCGACGGTACTGAGTGCGGTTTGCCTTTCCATTTCAAGACCTCTGGGCGAGTATACGTAACCCCATTTGTTACCCGTTCATCCTCGAGTGATTCAAATTCACCCAAAACACCAGGGATCTGGCGGGCCATCGCATCGATGATAGTGAGCGCGGGGAGTTCGCCTCCAGTGAGGATATAGTCTCCCACACTCACCTCTTCAGCTTGCAAAATCTCCTTGACCCGAGCATCAATCCCTTCATATCGTCCCGCAATCAGAACGATGTGTTCATGTTCCATTACCCATCTTTTCGCGAGTGGATTCGTAAATATCGTCCCGCGCGGTGACATAATGAAGGTTTTTACTTTCCCACGAGCGAGCGCTTTGGTCTTCCGCCCGACGGCCGCCTGCCAGGCCTTGAGGATTGGTTCCGCTTTCATGACCATACCTGGACCACCACCAAATGGTCGTTCGTCTACCTTATGGTGTTTATCAGTGGTAAAGTCGCGCGGATTGTAGTAGTGCACCTCAATTTTCTTTCCCCGGATCTTCGCCCCTTTTCCTTTCTCAGTTTTTTGTGCCCGCCCGAGTACACTCGCATCTGTGTACACGCGGCAGACTTCGGGAAATAAGGTAATGACGTGAAAATGCATCAAAAAATAGTAGCACAAAAGCCAGGAGAACCGTAGGCTCTCTTGGCTTTTGATACCTTGCGCAATTACATTTATATTTTGAGGTCGTCAATCGCTTGGTCAAGTGACTTCATTTCTTCCGCCGGATTATCTTCTTTCATTGCTTCCGCAATCTCAGGACTCATCCCTCGACCTCCCTCTGGCTCATTAATTTTCAAATTAACACGGGCATCGTGCTTCATGCCAACCACCCGGAGGAGAGTGCGAATCGCCTTTGCAGTATTACCTGAGCGACCAATAATTTTACCCATATCGTCGGCATGTACATCGAGCGTCAAGAGGACACCCATTTCATCAACGGTTCGGTTTATTCGTACTGCTTCTGGGTTATCTACCAATGACTTTACGAGTGTTTCGAGAAACTGCTTATCTTCATGCGTATCCATACGTCAATTCATTCCTAACTGATAAGCCATCACTGTAAGTAAGTGGGCTATCTATAGCATACGGACGGATCGGAGGACCGTCAATAACTTTGTGGTGATAGAAGCAACTAGGCCGCTACTGCTACTTCTGTTGGAGTTTCCGCTGCCGCCGCATCCGCTTCAGCCTTAGCCTTTGCTGCTGCCTCTTCTGCAGCTCGCTTCAAAGCCGCCTCGTCAACAATGGGTGACTTGCGGGGAAGAACGTTTCGCTTTCGTCCTTCAACAATTTTTTGTCCGACGAGGATGTTGTACACCGTGTCAGACGGCTGAACACCTTTAGCAAGCCACTCTTTTGCTTTGGTGGCATCGATCTGAACAGAGTTCATTTTTGGGTTATATGAACCAAGCCGATCAATGTGACGGTCGCTCTTCGTACTTGTTCGCTTATCGGTCACGACGATCCGGTATGACGGATCATTCTTGCGACCAATTCGTTGTAAACGCATCATTAACATAAGTGGTGAGAAGCATACCAGATCAGCAAAAAAGGTCAAGGAGGATGCGTACGGGTAGCCCCATTCAGAAAGAGCACCGCAGAGATAGCTCCCCCACGGACACAATCTGGTCAGCGGGCTAACAAATGCTATACTGCCCATTGTATGCACACTATTCATGAAGGAGTAATTATGATTCGCGGCAAAGGAACTGGTTTTGTTACTCACCCTGACCTACCGGAAGACATTGTTATTGAACGCACTGACCTCGGTTTTGCCCTTGATGGTGATATTGTTGAGGTGAAACTAAAACCAAAAGTCCTTGGTCGCCGGCAGGAGGGTGCCGTGGTCCGAGTCATCAAACAAGCCCACCGCGAACTAATTGGTGTCGTCAAAGAAATAACTATCGAGGGTGCCAGCTTCACCGTACTACAACCTGACAATCATCGTATCCACCTTCGTCCACGCCTACCCACCGCTCAGGCTAGTGATCTTGGCATGAAGGTCGCTGTTGAGATTACGAATTGGACTGATCCAAAAGCAGAACCCATCGCCACCATCATCGAAACTCTCGGGAGAGCTGGTGACCATGAGACTGAGATGCAGGCAATCATCCGTTCTGGAGGCTTCACCAAGAACTTTCCCGAGTCAGTCCAAGAAGCAGCCCAAAAACTGTATGAGACGCGTGAGCAAATATTTGCCGATGCGCTCGCGGACCCTAAGCGCAAAGATTATCGAGATGTTTTCACGATCACCATTGATCCGCATGACGCCAAGGATTTCGACGATGCACTATCACTCAAGACCCTACCAGACGGCA
>CAYXOF010000024.1:0-12485 GCA_964466905.1 uncultured Candidatus Saccharibacteria bacterium
GCTCCCGTAGCCAGTGGGGGTAGTTGGTGATGAGAAGTTGCCGCAGGGGGTGAGAGGGATGGTGCCACCACCGGTGGCCGTGACGGGGATGGTGGTACCGGTGGCGCCAGAGCCACCACCGGTTACAAGCAGAGGTGAGCCGGTATGACCGACCTTGAGTGGTTGGCCACTCGCCTCTTGGTAGCCCATATCAGGCGCAGAGCCAGCGTATGAGTCAGTGAAGTTGGGGATGAAAGTGCCTTTATTATAACCTCCGGTATTGGGTTTAACGATAAAATTGGAATCGAGCGTGCTTAAGGCAGAGTTACCAGTGAGATTGAATTTGAAGTCGGAGTCGACCTGACTCGATTGTATTCCGCCTGGTTGTATATTGTTATATGCCAAGACGTTAGCGATTGGAAAGCTCGAACCAGAAATAGTTCCACTGTATGAAGTATTATTTAAAAAATAAAGACGACCATACTCTACTTCAACTGGTACCGTTCTACTCCTTCGGTCAGGTTTTGATTGTTTCTTGACAGTCATCGCTACTAAGGTGTTGGGATTACCTGTGACGAGATTGCGCCAAACAAATACCGGTCCAACATCAATCGGAGAGACGCTATAGACTGCTGGCTGACGCCATTGACTGCCCGATTGATTTACTAAATAATCATTAACTGATTCATTGTCTGGTGAGATGATGTGTGTTCGATTTCCCCACACTCGGACATTGCGTGAGACTCCATCAATTTCCATCGTATCATCAACAAAACCAGAAAAGAAATTGCCGTACACATCAGTATCATTGGTTGAACCTGATATCACATCTTCAAACATATTAGTCCGTGTCCCGACCATAGTGTTATATCGTATAATGCGTTGAATGCCCTGGTTACTACCTGACCAATTTATCGCTCTGGGCCCAGTCGGGTGACAATTATCTCCTGAATTCTGGCACCCGTACCGAAACGTATTTTGCTCTTTCCATGTATTACTGTCAGTTCGGGGGATATGAATGTAGTTCTTTTGAATCGTAATGCGGTATGCATTAGTACCGATTTGAATACCTCCGTCACTATCACCCCAATCTTTACTTGCCAAACCATACCGTGCTCGATCTGTATCGGACCCAGATCGATCGATAAACTTGCCCCAATTAGTAATTTCTGAATTTTCTATGACGATATCGTGATTGTCACCAATCACGATACCTTGGCGTGGTCCTGAAATCTTTGTGTTTCGGATGATAACGTAATTTGCATTGACTGTGATAGCTGCTTCAGCAGACATCGGAACAGTAATAGACCCCCCCTCATACACTTTGTACGCTGACGCAGTACCACCTTGCGTAATCATAAGGGGGGTGGTTCGGTTACCGATTTGAACCACCTCACCCACAGGAAAATTATCATTCAAGGTACGGAAGGTACCGCAGTGGAGGATATTGCCACGGAGGACTTGGACTTCATAGGAGGTGTTTGGGTTGAGGTGCACCAAGCTGCCCCGATGACGGGAACCGTTATTATTACTGGTGACTGGTGTAAACGTCCGTCCATCATCCCACAGTGGTAGCCCTTCCTTCCATGTACCCTGTCCTTGTTGGCGGTACCGGACTTGGGTTGCGCCAGCTCCCGCACTCAGGTAGAGACCCATGGATTCGTACGTGGGAATAGCTTTGAGAGCGGTTGTGTTAGAACACGAAGCCGTCGTCGTAAACGCCGCTGTGAGTGGTTGTTTGGTTGCTGGAGTGATAATCTCAGCCCGAGTCGTCAGTGGTAATAGTGAGAGTAGTACACTCACCGTCAGAAATACATTGAGGACAGAGGTGATATAAGACGTAGAGGGCCGAGGATACATAGTGTTGATAGTTAACCTAGTTCAACTGCTGCTTTTGATCACGTGATAGACCAATCCAACAATGAGTACAGTCACGGGTGTGACTGTACTCATCACATATCTTAAGTATAGATTACTTCAGTTGAATAGACTACCAACAAGCTGTTGAGTAAATTGACAGTGCGTAGTCAAAACACAATACGCACTGTCAACAACTGACAGTGCGTATTGTCATTCTATAACCCAACGGTTTACTTATTGCCTCGCATCAAGCGACCTGGCTTGCGGCGTTGGACAATAAGCTTGTTGCTGTACTTCTTCGGTGACCTGGTCTTCTGACCTTTACCGGTTGGACGACCCTGCTTGGTACGTTGCCGACGGTGACCACGTGGGCTGCGTCCTTCTCCTCCTCCATGTGGGTGATCAACTGCGTTACGCGCTGCACCACGGTTCTTCGGACGAAGACCCATATGTCGAGCTCGTCCCGCTTTACCAATATCGACGAGTCGATATTCTTCATTTGAGACTGCACCGATTGATGCCCATGAAGCTGCTGGTACTTTGCGTAGTTCACTCGAGGGTAACTTAAGGGTTACGTGACTTTGATCTTGCGCCACTACTTCAGCGTAGTTACCAGCTGAGCGAGCGAGTCGTGATCCAGCATTTGGCTTCAGCTCCACGTTATACACGAAGGTACCGACAGGAATCGCCGAGAGGGGTAGTCGATTACCGACGGTTGGCTTGGCGGTCGCTGAGACCACCACAGTATCACCTTGTTTGAGAGACTGTGGCGCCAAGATGTAACGTCGTTCACCATCCACGTAGCAAATGAGGGCAATGAAGCCGGTCCGATTTGGGTCATACTCGATTGTTTCCACTCGAGCGGGCACGTCCTTTTTATTGTACGAGAAATCAATCTCGCGGAACGTTCGCTTATTACCTCCTCCACGGTAGTGTGCCGTGATCCGACCAGCATTGTTTCGACCACCAGTACTTCGCTTACCTTTCGTAAGAGATTTAAGTGGCTTACTCGCGGTACTTGTAAGTTTCTTTTTATACTCAATGACTGAACCATCACGTCGTCCAGCCGATGTTGGTTTGTATTTTTTCATATCGAACTAGACAAGATTAATGGTGTCACCCTTTTTAAGATAGACATAGGCCTTTTTCATGCCTGGGACTTTTTTCATCCGACCACGTGCGCCTTGCAGGCGAGTGGCAGGAGCTTTGTTGACGATGTTTACTTTCACCGGCGTCACGCTGTAGAGCGCTGCAATTGCATCTGCGACTGACCGCTTCGTCGCGTCTCGGCGAACAACGAATGTGTATACGTTTTGCTCACTTTGATTCACTGCTTTCTCAGTGACCCGAGGGCGAATGATAACGGCTGCTTGATTACGATCAGTGGCCAAGGCCTTTGATGTAACGACAGGTGCTACTACAGCTTCGACAGACGCTTTTTTTGTTCGACTGAAGAGAGCCATACTTAATTCTTAGTTGGAGTTGTTGGTAAAACCCGTCCCGCCAAAATCTCAACCGTGGCGACTGGATGTGAAACTACCACATACTTATAGGTAAGTAGATCAACGGGATTGATGTCTTTTGCCTGCACGACTTCGATGTTACCGAAATTGCGGAAGCTTTTCTCGGTTGCTAAATCTCGACTCGAAAGTACTACGACGGCAGCATTTTTACGCTTGGTTGCGAGCTGTGCTTGACCCGCCGCAGTTGCGAGTGACGCGAGCACTGCTTTGGCGGCCTTGGTCTTTGGTTCTGTCATGGCGAGTGCGTCAACGAAAATCACCTCATTATCAGTGAATTTCTTTGATAGCACACTCGCCAGTGCCTTCGCACGGACTTTTTTGTTAATCTTCACTGAATAGTCTTTGTCACTTCGTGGACCATGAGCAATTCCACCACCTGACCAAATCGGCGACCGACGTGATCCGTGGCGCGCCCGCCCGGTTCCCTTCTGCTTCCATGGCTTTTTGCCTCCACCACGTACTTCGCTGCGGTCTTTCGTGTGTGCAGTACCAGCTCGGGCATTCGCCTGCATTCCCGTCACGACCTCATGCACCATGTCAGGATTCCACGCGACACCAAACACTGCTTCAGGCAGTGCGATACTACCTGCTTCTTTTCCTTCAACGGAATAGATTTTTGCATTCATACTGAGCAAAATTAATTGGTCGCGTAGACCTCGACTAATGTGCCCTTTCGACCAGGAACGGCACCTGATACCACTAATATATTCTCGGCTGCATTGACCTGGAGCACTGTCAAATTCTTAACAGTGATGGTATCGCTACCCATTCGACCAGCCATACGAGTTCCTTTAAGAACTCGGTTCATACCGGTTGCTCCGATTGAACCTGGTTCTCGCTCTGAATGCTTCTGACCATGTGAACGACGACCGCCACCAAAGCCATGGCGCTTCACCACTCCCTGAAAGCCCTTTCCTTTTGAAATTGCCGAAACGGTGATGGTATCACCTGGAGCAAATGCGTCGACTGATACCGTTGCGCCCTTCTCAAGGGTAACGGGAGTATCACTTTGTGGACGAAACTCGCGAGCGACAGCGATCGGACTCCCGAAATGACCGATTTGTGCCTTACTGACACGCTGTTCTTTCTGAGCACCAGATGCGAGCTGAACCGCTACATACCCATCCTTGTCTTTCGTCTTTACCTGGGACACTGTCGCAGGTAAGACAGTTAGGACTGTCGCGGCTCGGCACACGCCCGACTCATCGAACACTTGTGTCATGCCGGTTTTAGTTCCAACAATGAATTTCATGTGTGTGCACTAATGAATAAACGGCTTTTTGACCCATACAACAAACCGCGACCATTTTGTGCGAGCACAAGCTCGCTGACAAAATGGTCGCGGTTTGTGCCTAGCGGTCCGGTTACCCGTACATAGGTCTTTAAAAGCTAGGGTGAGTATACTAATATTTAAAGATTTTGCAAGATGCATCAAACGAAGACAACAAAGGCCCGACATGTGTCTGGGCCTTTCGTGGTTTTAGTTTAGTAAAATTGTACTAGACGACCCCAATGACTTGGGCTAATTGCATGTATCCAAGCATTCCAATGGTAGCTAGGGATAAACAATGGACCATCCAACTATTTTCACTAAATAACTCTTTACTGTTTAACATACAGTTTTTTACTTATTGGTTAAAGAACTAAAAGAACAAATCTATAACAGAAATCGGCGACCCTAATCGGGTCGCCTCCTGTTACTTTTATAGTAAACACTATTTCATCAACATAGACAAATCATATCTGGGGATAACTACAGACACCACAAAACCCGCCATCAGGCGGGTTTTGTGGTGTCGGCAACAAGAACGCTCTACTTACATCATCTTAACGTCGATATTGACGCCAGATGGGAGTGATAGGTTGGTCAATGCTTCGACTACCTTGGGACTCGGATTCAAGATGTCAACCACTCGCTTATGAGTGCGCATCTCGAATTGTTCTCGCGCGTCTTTATGCACAAACGTCGAACGATTCACGGTGTACTTTTTGATTTGCGTTGGTAGTGGGATTGGTCCGACTACCTTTGCATCAAACCGTAGCGCAGTATCAATGATTTGCTTCACTGATGTGTCGAGAATCTTGTGTTCGTAGGCTTGTACCCTGATGCGAAGCTTGTTGATTTCTGTAGTTGTGTCTGTTGCCATACAAATGAGAAATTAACTTATGCAATGATCTTCGTCACTACACCAGCTCCGACTGTACGTCCACCCTCACGGATAGCGAAGTTGGTCTGATCTTCAAGCGCCACTGGTGCTACCAGCTTAACTTTAAAGGTTGCAGTGTCTCCTGGCATAACCATTTCAGTACCTTCAGCCAGGGTCACGTCACCCGTTACGTCAGTTGTACGGACATAAAACTGTGGTTTGTACCCTGAGAAGAATGGGGTGTGTCGACCTCCTTCATCTTTTGAGAGGACGTATACCTCGGCTTCAAATTCAGTGTGAGGTGTTACAGAACCCTTCTTGGCGAGCACTTGACCGCGGTGGACATCTTCTTTCTTAGTTCCGCGGAGCAAGATACCAGCGTTATCGCCAGCTTGTGCTCGGTCGAGTTGCTTGTTGAACATTTCTACTCCAGTTACCGTCGTGACTGCAGTATCCTTGATACCGACGATCTCAACTTCTTCACCCACCTTCACTGCTCCTCGTTCCACACGACCAGTTACTACGGTACCGCGACCTTCAATTGAGAAGATATCCTCAATCGGCATGAGGAACGGCTTGTCGAGGTCTCGTACTGGAGTTGGGAAGTATGAGTCCATCGCATCTACTAACTCAATTACCTTCTTTTGGTATTCAGCATCTCCCTCGAGCGCCTTAAGACCTGAACCATGGATAATTGGGGCATTCGCGCCATCGTAACCATTTGCAGTAAGGAGTTCACGAAGCTCTTCCTCTACCAGCATGAGCATTTCTTCATCATCTACCATGTCACACTTATTGAGGAACACGATGATGTTTGGTACACCGACTTGCTTTGCAAGGAGGACGTGCTCACGAGTCTGTGGCATCGCTCCGTCAGTTGCAGCTACTACGAGTACGGCACCATCCATCTGGGCAGCACCAGTAATCATGTTCTTAATGTAGTCGGCGTGACCTGGCGCATCAATGTGCGCGTAGTGTCGCTTTGGTGTTTCGTATTCGGAGTGCGAGAGCGAAATAGTAATACCGCGCGCCTTTTCTTCTGGCGCCTTATCGATATCTTCAACTGCTTTTACGTTTGCGGTGTACCCTTGTGCTTCATGAGCTTTAAGGGTAGTGAGAATGGCCGCCGTAAGCGTGGTCTTACCATGGTCAACGTGACCAATAGTACCAACGTTGATGTGCGGCTTAGAACGATCAAAATCTGCCATAAATTTAACTTAGGGAAGTAATAATGCCGCACACAGTTGCTTCACGAAAAAGCAGTGTGCCTGTGGACACATCGTGGCGAGAACATCGCACGGTGTGTACACACGCAACGTGTGAAAGAGCAAACTATTTGTCGCTCCGCACAGAGACTGTGGCGGTGCGGCCATAGTACCAGAGTGGGATTATTTTGCAATAGAAACGACCAAATGTACGCAAACCGAAAACACATACACCGGTCGTTCAAGTGCGGAGGATTATTTTTAAGGCTAGAATCCCGCCCACCACCTCGCACCTTCCTGGAGTGATTAGGTGGCTTACGTCCTCATCTGCAACGGTGTGGTTCAGAATACTTGGGAAGACGGGAATACATAAAGCACTGTTCCCTGGAACAGTGCTTTATGTATCCGAGTATGTAGCTAGATTCCGAAATGATGTTTACTCTTCATCAACATCCTTCACTCCGCGTGTCTTCTTAATCTCATTAGCGACATTTGGTGGCACCACATCATAATGATCAAAGGTCATTGTCATCGAAGCGCGACCCTGGGTCATAGAGCGGAGCATGTTGGTGTACCCAAACATCTCTGAGAGTGGTACCTGCGCGGTAATTACCTTCTTGTCACCGAGCTCCGTCATACCCTCGACCTGTCCTCGCTTACTTGAAATATTACCGTTGATATCACCCATGAATTGTTCAGGAGTACGTACCTCAATCTTCATCACTGGCTCAAGGAGAACCGCACCGGCTTTACTGGCGGCCTCTTTAAAGGCATGGATTGAAGCCAGTTTAAACGCGATTTCAGAGGAGTCAACATCGTGGTATGAACCATCGAAGAGCTCTACCGAAACGTCTTCCATCTTGTATCCAGCGACGAAACCGCGAGCCATAGCTTCCTTTGCTCCTTTCATCACCGCAGGAATGAATTCACCCGGAATAACTCCTCCCTTGATGTTGTTAATGAATTCAAAGTGGTCCTCTCGAGTCACGTTCTTCGCCACTTTTTCATCCTCCCCATCAGCATCTTTTGCCTGCGGCTCCATTGGACGAATCTTAATCTTCACGTGTCCGTATTGACCCCGTCCACCAGACTGCTTGATATACTTGTACTCTGCTTCAGCTTCACGTTGGATAGTTTCGCGGTACGCTACTTGTGGTGCGCCGACGTTTGCTTCGACACCGAACTCACGCTTCATACGGTCAACTAAAATCTCCAAGTGAAGTTCGCCCATACCAGCGATAATGGTTTCCATTGTTTCATCATCAGTTGAGATCTTAAAGGTTGGATCTTCATCAGCCAGCTTCTTCAGAGCGGTTCCCATTTTTTCTTGATCGTTTTTTGTCTTCGGTTCTACCCGCATTGCCACCACTGGTTCAGGGAAGACGATTTGTTCGAGTACAATTTGATTTGTCTCATCGCAGAGCGTATGTGAAGTCTTCACTTCCTTCAGTCCCACGCCAGCTGCAATTTCTCCGGCGTATACTTCATCGATTTCGGTTCGCTTATCAGCTTGTAGCCGAACGATACGACCAAGACGTTCTTTCTCACCAGTCGTTGCGTTGTAAATGTAACTGCCTGACTTTACCGTCCCTGAATACACCCGGAAGAATGTAAGCTGTCCAACAAATGGGTCAGTCTGCAGCTTAAAGGCGAGGGCGGCAAATGGTTGGTCGTCCGACGGCAGTCGTTCTACCTCTTCATCATTCTTAGGATTCGTCCCCTTCACTGGCGGCAGATCTGTTGGCGCTGGAAGGTAGTCGACGACCGCATCAAGTACGAGCTGTACACCAATATTTTTGAGCGCTGACCCGGTCATCACTGGAAACAACTCGTTCTTGAGGACAGCCTTACGCAGAGTTGCCTTAAGTTGTTCGTATGTGGGTTCCTCGCCGCCGAAGTAGGCTTCCATCATTGCATCATCGTGCTCCACGACTCGTTCAATTAATTCGGCACGATACTTCTCAGCCTCGGCTTTCATTTCCTCTGGTACCTCACCTTCAATAACATTCATTCCCATCTCTCCCTCGAAGGTGTACGACTTCATCTTAAGGAGATCAATTACTCCTTTGAGTTGATCCTCGGCACCCCACGGGAGCTGTAGGCGAACTGCCTTTTTTGAGAGACGATCTTGAATACTCTGGTACGACTTTTCAAAGTCGGCGCCAAGACGATCCATTTTGTTGATGAAACAAATACGCGGCACCCCAGCTTCATCTGCATAGCCCCAGTTAGTTTCTGATTGTGGCTCTACTCCCGCCACTGAGTCAAATACCACGACCGCACCGTCGAGCACACGCATCGACCGCTTTACTTCAGCAGTAAAGTCGATGTGTCCGGGAGTATCGATAATGTTAAAGTTGTACTTGAATTCTTTACTCGTTCGGTCTGGATTGAGAGACGGTGTCCACTGACATGAAATCGCAGCCGCCGTAATCGTAATCCCTCGTTCTCGCTCCTGCTCCATCCAGTCTGTCACCGTTTCACCATCATGTACTTCGCCGATTTTGTGGCTCATTCCCGTGTAAAAGAGCACGCGTTCTGAGGTAGTAGTTTTTCCAGCATCGACGTGTGCGACGATACCGAAGTTTCGCATCTTTTCAATTGGATATTCTCGGGCCATATAATATATGTATGAATACTAAATAATAGTCTGTTGATTCCTTTCGTTGGCGAATTGGGGTGCGCGTAGAAAAGAAAACTGCCACACGGGCAAGACGCGAGTACTATACGGTATTTACCCATAATCGGCAACCAGCACATCTGCTACCACAGTGACCGAGACGGGTCCGTGCCACAGGCTACACAAGCCAACAATGATTTACCAGCCAAGCTTCTCCATGGCCAAAAACACTCGCTTGGCGCCAGCAATATTGGCCCCTCTCACGTAATCAATTCCCCACTCAGTCTTCCCATCGGTTGCGACCGTCGCATGGATTGTTTCCATAATAGTTTGTAATTCGGCCTCAACACGATCACGAGTCCAAGGATAATGTGAGGCATTTTGGACCATTTCCAAGCCAGAAACAGCTACCCCGCCAGCGTTACTAGCCTTGCCCGGCGCGTGCGGAATTTTTGCATCAGCCAATACTTTGATTGCTTCATTCGTAAGTGGCATATTGGCTCCCTCTACTACGAGTGTTGCGTGAGTAGCCATTATTTCAGCATCCTGCTTCGTCACTTCATTTTGGGTTGCGCACGGAAAGTACCCATCGGCTATGACCGTTTTCCAGGGTGTCCCACCCTGAAATGTAACGTCGGGATGAACATACGTCGCAAGTGTCTGGCCACTATCTTTATGAGCCATAATTAAATCGATCTGCTCCATGGTTAATCCCTGAGGAGCGTACACATAGCCACTTCGATCAGACAACGTGAGTACCACCGCCCCCTCTTCCACCAACTTCCGCGCAGTGTGTTCGGCCACATTTCCGGTACCAGAGACGACCGTCCGCAAGCCCGCGAGTTGACGCCCCCCTGCCCGCAGCATCGCCGCTGCAAAGTACACCACTCCATGACCGGTTGCTTCAGTACGACCAACACTGCCACTAATGGCTGGATCTTTGCCAGTGAGAACTCCCTCATGTCGATGCGTCAGTTCTTTATACATACCCATCAGATACCCAATCTCTCTCCCCCCAACTCCCATATCACCCGCCGGCACGTCAACATCAATTCCGATATGGGTATACAGCTGAGTCATAAACGCTCGACAAAAGCGTCGAATTTCGGCTTCACTTTTTCCTTTCGGATTGAAGTCACTTCCGCCCTTACCAGCACCAAGTGGTAAGCCAGTAAGTGCATTCTTAAAAATTTGTTCAAAGCCCAGAAACTTTAAGACATCTTCATTGACGGTTGGATCAAATCGTAATCCTCCTTTATATGGACCGAGTGCTGAATTGTATTGAATGCGATAACCGATATTACACTGTAGCTGATGTGCCTCATCTTCCCATAGAACTTTAAAGGTGATGATCCGTTCTGGCACAAGTAGCCGTCCGAGCCGCGCAAAATCATCAGCTGACGCACCACGTGCGACAAGATACGGCACAACACTTTCAAGCCATTCCGTAAGCGCCTGTGCAAACGTTGGTTGATGCGCATAAGGTTGTAGTAGCGCTGCAATAATTGAATGATGTAATGACATGGGTACGATTATGATCGCCAGCTTACTTTGATACCGAGCGAGATGCTACTATAATACGCGAATGCCAACAAAATACGAGGTGGTCGTCATCGGTGCTGGTTCTGGTGGCCTCACCGTGGCCGTTGGTTTTGCAAAAGTTGGTAAACGTGTCTTACTCGTCGAGCGGGAGCAGCTTGGGGGCGAATGTACGAACTCGGGTTGCATCCCGAGTAAGGCACTCTTACACCATGCCAAGGCATACTACAATGCGACGCAAATCGCTGGTACTAACATCCAAACTGAACAGTATCGCCAACATGCCTTCGCGTACGTTCGAGAAAAAATCAGCGAAATCCTCGCACACGAAACACCAGCTGATTTTGAAAAACTGGGAATTACCGTAGTAAAAGGTGAAGCAATATTTACCTCACCACACACGATCAGCATTCATAACACGACCTACCAATTCAAAACCGCGATTATCGCGACTGGCTCAACTCCACGTCTTATAGAAATCCCTGGGCTATCGCTACAAGACGCCCTCACAAACCAAAATCTTTTTACCCTGCAAACTATTCCCGACCGTACTCTCATTATCGGAGCCGGGCCAATTGGTCTCGAGATGGGCCAAGCGCTCGCGATGCTCGGAAGCCAGGTGACTATTGCCACGATCGACAACGAATTTGCTCATTTGGAAGATCCGGCTATCAGACCGATTCTACAACAGGCCTTTCGTGCACTTAATGTCACGATTTAATGTAATGCCCACGTACAGAGCGTTGAACATCATGTCGCGCAATTTAAGCGGAAGGTTGGTGACACGTTCACAGAAACTTTCACGGTACCCTTTGATAAGATACTCATCGCCATTGGTCGAGTGCCGAATATTCCCTCTGGTCTTGAAAGCGCTCATATCACCAATACTCCGCAAGGTATCATCGTCAATCGAAATTGGCGGACGAGTAATCGGCGCGTCTACGCGCTCGGTGACGTCGCAGCTAGACTAAAATTCACCCACGTCGCTGACGATGCCGGGCGACAAGTCGTGGCGCATGCTATGAGCCGCAGGCTTATCTCAGTACGAGAAAAAGCCATCCCAAAAGTGACCTATACTTCGCCCGAGATCGCACAGGTGGGCATGTCATGGTTGGACGCGGTCGCCACCTACGGTGTCGACCGCGTCCACCGCATCGAAGTCCCCTTCTCTGTAAACGACCGTGCACGCACCGCTACCGCCACTGAGGGGGTACTGATCATCATTGCTCGCCGCGTGTCTGGACGCATCCTTGGTGCACACATTGTCGGCCCAGCAGCTGGTGAACTCATTTCGATATGCACGATTGCCATCGATCGTGGCATTTCACTTTGGAAACTCCGGCGCACCATCTTTGCGTATCCAACCTACGCACTCATTATTAAAAAAGCTGGTGACCACTTCCTTGCCACACAGCTCGGCACCATTAAGGCGGATCTGAAACGCACGGCTATGTCACTCTTACCAAAAATCATTCTCCTTAGTGCGTGGCTAGGTGGACTCTATCTCCTCTACGATTATCAACAAACATTTGGCTTGACTATCACTGAACTGGCGCTAAAACTGTTCGATTTCATCACAGGAACTATCTGGGGACCACTGCTCTATATGCTT
>CAYXOF010000025.1:0-11954 GCA_964466905.1 uncultured Candidatus Saccharibacteria bacterium
CCGTCTCGTGGTGGGAGATAGGGTTTTTTGTTTGTAACTCCAAGCTTAGAGTCCCGTCTTACTTAAAAGACTGGGGTCGCTACATATGTCAATGTAGCGGTGTAGTCGTCGGCTGCTTCTTGCAAAGCAGTGATTTCTACCTGATAGATCACATCTGCATAGCCTTCACCAAGTACAGATCCATCAGTTGGACCATCGTGGCGGAAGACCTCAACGGGTGTCGTCGACGCCGAGACGAAGTCTGCTCCAAGACTGTACAAGTCAGTGAGTCCCGCAGTGAGGGTCGTGTCAGATGATGACAGACCCCAGTGTCCGTACTCATTTTCTTGTCCGGGAGTAGCACCTGGTGGTTGCCACGGTACTGGAATTGTATCGTAGTTTCCATCACGGAAACCATCAATGACGGCACCGTTGGCTGAGAGTAGCTGCTGATCAACCTGGACAGTAACCACGAAGCCGTTGGCTGCGTTTGTGTTGACTGTCAAGGTTTGGGCAGTTGTACTCGGTGCATCTGCAGTGAGCTGACCAAACGGAATAGAGGTTGCAAACGATTCCCCTGTCGTCGTTGCGTTTGGCGTAATTTCGACCTCTCCACCGACACCGTCTACCTGAAAGGTAAACAAGGTATCAACAGAGGCAGTAACAGTTACGTCATCAACAATGGCAACACGAGTACTACCAGTGTCGTTGGTGGTGCCAACTTCTAGGTCGATTTCGTATGAACCAGTAACACCTGGATTAGTAATTTGACTATTACCACCGCCACCAAATGTAGCGTTGGTGCCGATTTCGATTACAACGGTGTCTCCTGCACCAATGGCAGTAGTACCACTTTCAAAATCGACAACAAGTCCCGCTGCCGTTACCCCCCAGGTGGCGCCTGATGAAGTGGTGGCAACGGTCTGATCAATACCATTAATGGTGAGATCAAAATCTTCATTACTGAGTGACCCGATACCAGTAAAACCAGTTGGGAAGGTAATGCTGATTATTTCACCAGCAACCATACCACTTGGGGTAACAAAGCTGATGGTGTGGTTTGCTACAACTCCCGAATCTGAGTCCGAGAGAGTATCGCTGAAGGAGGTGACATTAGCTGCTTCTGCGAAGCGCAGTGATGGAAGACCGACTGACCAAAGAAGTATGGCGAGACCGACCATCGCAGCAATTGCTTGGAGCACAGAGAACGGATATAACGTTCTGTGCATAACTCTACGTTGGATTATTTCCTTACAACCTACCTAAGGGTGGTACCGAAGGTAGTCACTTCATATCGAAGCGAACAACAAGTGGTCTCCACTCCGCTTGCTAAAATGCGCTGTAAGCATACCTGCAACGTAACGCCGGCTGAAGCGTCCACCTACCCATAAAGAGCAGATGCAGTAGTGCTAATTGACTACCTCCGTTACAAATACATTTTAATTGTACTCTGTACTGACAGCGGCGTTTCCGAGTTATACACAAAATAACACTCTACCCCGTCCAATTAAATAGCAAAATGGAAAAGTCCTCTAAACTGACTCGACCATTGCCGTTAATGTCGGCTGGCGGATCAGAATCACCACCGGTAGTCCCCCACCAGAAAATCATAATTGAGAAATCCGTGAGATTAACTCTCCCGTCTCGACTAAGGTCTGAGGGAGTTGTAGTCTGACCATCGACACCGACAAATAATTGCAAAGTTGAACTAAACCCACTTTGTGTAGTTAAAGGCGGCGTGCCCGTTACACTGCGAGCACGAATACTATGCTCAGCGACAGTGAGCCTACTCGTGTCAAACTCGAGCGTCCACTCACCGCTCGCATCACTGGTCGATTGCTCAATCGGATCACTGGCATCAAAGTGTATTTCAACAATTGCGTTTGGCACCGCTTGACCCTGTAGGGTGATTTGGTCGCCCGGATCAACTCTTTGATTGGCTATCCGTAACGTTGGTGGCACCACCAAACCATTAATATTGGTGACGGCTCCTTGTGTAACATCAAAGGTGTTATTCAGAGTAATTGAGCGGGCTCCGGTATTATCGGTCATCCACACTCCTAGTGTGGCAGTCCCTGGAGCGGCATTGATGGAAAACTCAAATTGACCCGTTGCATTACTACGGACTGATCCAACTGATTCTGTATCAAGTAGAAAATTGACCGTGCGACTAGGATAGCCACGTCCGACGATACTCACAATGGTATCACCAAGTTCACGGTTTGATCCACCACTCCCTCCACCTCCGCCACCTGATGAACCACCACCACCAGAACCAGCTGGCTCAATTCGACATTGCGATGAACAGAAATCTCCATCATCATTATTACCATCATCACACTCTTCGCTAAACTGTGTTTGCAAAATACCATCGCCGCAGTATGGTCCATACAAGCACTGTGGCGTACATTGCCGTCCAACTATCGTCGTACTATACACCCCAGTCTCTCCGATCACGTCGCATTGTTCACCTGGATCAACTATTTCGTTACCGCAAATACTCAACGTGAGCGTAGTGGTCGCTACAGATAGTGATTGACCAAAGACACTACCGGGCAGTACCCAAAAGAGGAGTACAGCTACGAGAATGGTGCGCAACATATTACGAATTACGAGTACGACGTGATCGACGAATGTGAGCATAATATAGCCCGGCTATTATCACCGCAAAAATTGGTAGGAGAACTGAGACTTTATGCGGTAATGAAAGTCCACTGAAGCCAAATCCAGCGAGCTGTACGCTTCCGGCTGGAAGAATATTGAGAGACAGGTCGCCTTCCTGCTTGATTTCATCGTCGTTAAAAATCTTATACCGCGCCACGTAGCCACCTGCTGGTAAACGGGTCGGTATTTCTGCCACCACTTCACCCGTAGCATATGGCTCAACCATCGACATACGACCAAGACTACTTGTCTCCTCTAGCAAGACCTTGCCCGATCGATCAAAGATTCTGAACTCTACGTTTGATGGAGCAATGTCAACGTTACCGGTATTTTCAATAAACATTGAGAATCTGATTTTACCCGGGAAGTACAGCCAAGCAAACTTAGAACCTTCATTAAGATCACTGACGGAAATTTTACGAATTCTAAAATCCTTAATGACACGATCAATGATACTAAGCTTTATATCAACGAGTGCCCCAAGTGAAATACTGACAGCTCCTGGAGGGACTGGGCCATCAGCCGGTACAGTACTAATGCGTATAGATCCAGTGTAATCCCTAAATTCAGCATCACTGGGAACTCGAACCCGCACAGTCATCGGTACTTTCTGAACACCTCGCGGCAGGAGTACAGTCTCTCCCTCAACTATTTCAATCCAACTTTCGATCTCTGGTGCATCGATGACAATTTCAGCATTTTGAGCAGTATCGGGATCACCTCGGACAAGCAGAATCTGTTGTTCGTAAATTGAGTTACGAGTCAAACTTGAGTTACTGACATACGGTGGAGTAATACCAAAACCAGCCTCAGCTAACGGTGCGTGAAGGATAAACAATATTGCGAGCAACCATACAGCACCGATTGTTTTCTTGACAGCAAAACTCATATAAAAGTTCTCTCATTATCAGAAAAAAAGATCAAAAAAGCAATAACCCACTGTCGAACAACAGTGGGTTATTAGGTAAATTGTGTGTTGTACTACGGTGTCCAGTCGATTGCTTCAGCCACTCGTGCGGTGAATGTGTTAAGCCCCTGATAGACCCCTGCAAGAGTAATCGAACCAGGGACTGCAATACCCCAGTAAGTGGTGCCTGTAGCAGCTAGTAGAGTGTTGGTTGCGGTTGTCTTAAGGACGTCAATCTCAACTTCCCCAGGAGTAGTCGATGAAAGTTGTACTGCGGCTGGAGAGGTGTAAGAGAGTGAACTAGAACTATACTTCTGCTGATTTTCTGGAATAGTCGATGACGCAGAGGGAGCACAGTCGTTACCGACCGAAAAGTTCTTACACATAGACTCACCCTCTACCAACTGATCAAGACCGGTGTTTCCAAGATTGCGGACAGTGGTTGTCGCACTGAGATTAGTATTCGCCTGACCTGGTTCTAGTGAACCATACGGGATCTGAGTTCCTGAGAGTAGATCGAGTGCCGCAAAACTTATAAGTTCTTTTGGATTTGTAGTAGTAGCGAGGGTACCGGTGGCAAAATTGTCATCAACACCAGCTACTGCAGCTACCCAAATATCTGCCTCGAAGGCGGCGGGAGTATTAGGACCGTTGTCGGTCGGGTCAGCCACAAACCAGAGCGGGAAGGTACATGACCAATTGATCGTATCGACGGTTGGGCCAGTACACGAGCTAGCGTAGTCAGACGTACAGTCAAGATTCCAGGTGGTGGTAGCAATGCCACTAGGATAACAGTAGTTTGGATCATATGAGCCAGCTGAACCATCACAGGTAGTTGTGCCGTAACTCGACCTAAAAAGAGAAACAACGTAGTTGGTCATCTCGGAAGTAGAAGCAAAATTCACACAACTGTTTGCATCAGATGTAGAGAAGTCTAAAGTAAAACCAGTTGTTTCACCTCCTTCGACCGTAAGGGTAAGTGGATCAATCCCATTAAGGGTAATGTCGCCACCGAGAACGACTGGTGCTACGTTATTCACATCAAAGTCAGCTTGGATTGGATTACCAAGCGCTTCGTGACCAAATTCGTCAATGATATATCCATAGGCTGGGTAAGTATCATCACGGAACAGAGCAGCTAGTGCATAACTAGCAGTAGCGTTTAGTTTTTGACTAATGGTGGTAGAAGCAATGAACTCGCCAGGTGCACATTCGTTCGTTGATGTGCTGTAGTTTGTACCTGTCTCGCATACGATGAGAATAATGTCATTATCAACCACTACATCAGCGTCAGATGAAGTTGAAGTGAATGTGAGCGTGCCACCTGGATCAACCGGGCCGTCATTGGTGAGTCCACTGAAGATTGGACGACTATTAACATGAAATGGAGAGCTTGATGCAGCAGTTGACGTGGGACCTTGCACCGGAATGTTATTACAGCGTGGATTGAATGGATCATCATCACAGACCCACGCAAACCACGTGTTTACTTCGCTGAAGAGACCACCCTCAGTAGTTGTGGTAGAAACGACGGCATACGTATCGCTTGGGGTGGCAGCCGATACTCCCCACTGGATAGTGGTAGTTGGGCTACACGATGGTGGTTGTGTACCTAGTACTGTCGTACTTGCCGCTGCGTTGGCGGTGGGAGTGGCGTTGGTACTGCAGATCAACAAGAAGTACGGGGCTTCGTTACTGTCGTTGGCTAGCGCTGTCCACTGAATGTCGTCACCTGAGTTAGTCGGAGTAGTCGTAGCTGAACTAATGACCTCATACGCATTGAGGGTAAATGAAGGCGGGGTGTTTAAAACGGTCAGGAACGTTGGTGCACTTGATGATGACTGTGCTGAAACACGACTAAATTCCTGTGACCCGAAGTCAAAGACTAGTGCAAACAGGAAAATAGCCACTCCGGCTAGAGCGGTCACAATGGTGATTTTTCCTGCGGTTTCAAGGTACTTTGGTAAAGCTTCGTTGTTGTACTGCATAACTACTAAAAAAATTACTAATTTACTCTATTGTACCCGTTACTTTTTCTATTATCATGCGGTTATACACACTCTGTGGATTGCGCACAACCAATGATACCTACCACCGGTATAGATGAGATGACACTAGCGTCGTCTCCAGTTAAAGTTCAAAATCATCGTTCAAAATTTTATGTTCATGCTTTTTTTACTAGTACAAAATAACTACTCACGAAACCCACCGAGTTATTGGTAGGTACTTTTCTTTATTCGTAGCGAATTGCGTCAAGCGGATTCAAAGATGAAGCACGACGGGCGGGAAAGATACCGGTCAAATACCCCACTCCAGCCGAGAAAAGGGTGATAAATAACAGAAAGTTGATTGGAAACGAAAAGAGGGCAACTGACTGACCCCCGAACTGGCCGGCTACTATATTGAGAAACAGATTTACTGTCAGTCCAAGACCCACTCCCATTACTACCCCACTGATCCCCCCCATAAAACCTACCACCACTGATTCCGATACGAATAGATACTTGACATCATTGGGGGCTGCACCGATGGTGCGCATGATGCCAATTTCTTTTGTTCGCTCGAGGAGTGTGACGGTCATTGTATTAAACATGCCTATCGCAGACACCAGGAGCGCAATCCCACCGAATGTAGCTAGCACAACTTGAATCCCTTGAAAGATCTTCGATGCTTGTTCAACCGTTTTTGAAAGTGCCGTGACACGGTACCCTTCTTCGATCAGTTCCCCTTCAATAATCGGTAGGTTCTCATTAGAATCAACCCGCACCTGGATACGTTCATACTCTTCTATACCCACATAGTTACGTAACTCAGGCAGCATCATCATGGCATTGAGCACCCCTTCTTCTTTAGTGATTCCCCGGACGGTATACTGTTTATCAATGATAATCTCATTGATAGTATCAGTTCCATCATCAGCTGGCACGAGGAGTCGAAATGACACCCGTTCACCAATAAAGTTCTCTGCGTCCTCATCAGGGATACCAAACAATTTTAGAACTGCTGGCGACAACATAATCGTGGCGGTGTCACCAGCATCCTCTTCTGTAAACACGTCTCCGGCAGTAGCTGTCACACCAGCGTACCGTAAATAGGGCGGTTCTACCCCTTGAATAAACACATTACCGGTCAGACCCTTGTAGGTCACAAGCGCGGGAAAGCGGGCCATTGGTGCGGCATCAAGCACTTGCGGCTTATTTTCAAAAGACGAAACTGTCTCTGTAGTTAAACGCAGGCCTTGTGCACCAGTGGATGAAACACCGAGCGAAAGGAGTGTTTCACCGAACACAATTTGTTCAAGGATAATTTGTTGCAACCCAAACCCCAGTCCCACCAATACCACCACCGCTCCCGTTCCCACTCCCATACCCAGAATAGTCAACCACGTACGTAGAGGATTTGTTTTAAACATCCGTGTGGAGAGCTGCGCAAGATCTTGAAGTCGCATATGATAGCGTCATTATGACATACTTATGCACTATTAATTCTTGTAACTCACATCCACTCCTTGGGCAATTACTTTCTCAAAGTACCGAGTCAAATCATCGGCCTCACCCTCAGACAACGCCAACCCACCGGATCGTACACCCTTCATCAAGCGCTCATTTAGGTCTGATTCCTCAATCACACCGGTCACCCGATCTGCGATTATCTCAACCAAGTTAGCGGTGCGTTCTTTATCAAGTTTGATTCGATATGTGTGGGTGAGGTGTTCAGTAAGTCGTTCGGCAAGTTTATGTTGATTGAAAAAAATATTATTATTATCTTTGCGCGCACGGTAACGACGAATGTCATCTGAATGTTCAATCATACGCGAGGCCACCGCTACCATGTGTCGTGCATCTTTTTCGGGGACTTCTACTCCCCCACGCTCTTTAGACAACACCAGACTCTGCAATAAATCACCACGATCGATTTTCCCCTTAATATAAAAGCCGACCGCACGCTCTAAGCGAATAATCTGGTCAAATGTGTAGTCTTGCGTGAGATAATTCACCATACTTTTTACTCGCAGGGTATCGACAGAGTCATATGGGTACAGCCGAGCCAACTGCTCAAGTTCAGTCACTATCGTCTCCCCTTCCTTGACTGGTTTAATCTGTTTTCGTTGTGGATTGACCACCTCACGCACTACAAGACCATCTTTTAGATAATAAACCCGATGCGCATAAGAGAGGTGCGCGGCATTGTGTGACACCATAATGATAGTACGACGATCGAAGGTGTTGATCTCATCAATTTTGTCCATCACTTGTTGCGTTGAAACCGAATCTAGATTACCCGTTGGTTCATCGGCGAGAAGAATTTTCGGATCATTTACCATCGAACGCGCTACTGACACACGTTGTTGCTGTCCCCCAGAGAGCATCGCCGGAATTTTATGCGATACATGCCCGACCCCAAATCGATCAAGGAGTGATTGCGCCCGGCGATTCCGAGTCGTCTTATCGACATCGCAAAAAATCATCGGTAACGCAACATTGTCGAGCACTGAAAGCGATCCAATTAAGTTAAATGATTGAAAAATAATACCCATCACATAGCGCTGGAAATAGACCCGCTCACTTGGTGGGTAAGAATAAATATCATCACCCCGAATCAGTAGTGTTCCCTCGCCCGGTGGTAGCGAGCCTTGGATTGAATACATCAAGGTAGATTTACCAGACCCTGATGCACCGAAGAGGATAATATACTCACCCTCATAGATGTCAGTATTCACACCCTGCAAGGCTTTAAACTCGTTTGATTTCCCTTTGTTATAAATGATCGAAAGATCTCGACACACAATAAGAGGTTTTGCCATAGTTAGATTATTGCATTATTAAACAGTCTCACCGCGTAACCTATCCCCATTAGCCACCAATGTTCTTCACCCAGCCAAAGGTACTTTCAAAGTTTTCGAGAATCAGATCAATAATATTTTTTTCTTGAATTGGTGTAAAGAGGACAAAATTCTCTGATTGCACTGCATTACCAGCCTCATCAGCACAGTTAAGATAGAATTGATACACCGTAGCAGGGGCAAAATCCACCACCACTTCAACGTGTGCGGTTTTGTACTCAATCTGCTCTTTTTCGATAGTAAACGGTTCAACTCCACCGGCAACCCCCTCCTGGTAGGTTAATAGACAACGAGCGAACTCATCAGTGTTCCATTGAATAATCGTTTGGATCCGTGACTCACTGCCAGGAAAAATAGTTGATTCATTCGTCACATTAGTGATGATTGGAGGTGCGATGTCACGCACAGTGATGAACTGAATGGGCTGGCTACGGATCCGATCTCCACCTGAGTTCTCAGAGGTGACAAACGCGACATAACGGGTGCCAAGGGTTAGGTCAGCGAGACGCATCTGGTGGGAAGTCGCGAGCGTCGGCCGGCCAACCGACTGTTGCTCACCAGTCGTTTGATCTTGATACTCAACGAGTGCCTTGGCGGGAACAGTCGTTTCCCAGGCTAGTGTCGCTGCATTCTCTTCTACTTTAAGGACTCGTAGATTCCTGATATCAGGTGCTTGGGCTTTGGTTTTAAATGTGAAATTACGACTTACCCCCGTTATCCCAAAGGTATCGGTTGAGATTACCTTAAAACTATAGTCAGTGAACGAGTCAAGACCAATAATACGGATTTCGTGTTCCGTGGTATTTCCGGCAGTTGATTGTTGGGAGAAGGCATACGTTGTTCCATCAAAACCAGCGGATGGGGAAAACTGTACTTCTGAAGAAGCCTCTCGGTCCGTCGTCCAAGAAATGACTGCTGCATTTGTTTCAGGAACGACGGTTGGTGGACCAATAATCGTCAAATCTTCTGAGATGCCTTCGATGGCCTTGACTGTTTCGTTTAGAATTTCTTGGAGCTGTTGTGGATTGGTAATCTGATTTATTTGTTCAACAATTTCTTGTGTCGTCTGTGATTCTACCACCACTGTATTCTCTGTCGTTGACTGACTACTACCCTGCCCTTGGCCGTCAGCCGCCGCCTGGCCCGTCCCCTGCCCGTCCCCAGTCTGAGGGGTACCCGTTGTCTGGACACGATAATCAGCCGAGATACCTTGGTTGCCGTTTTCGTCGGCTGACACGACCCGGAAGTAGTACACTCGACCTGGTTCCAAATCCTCAATCGTGACTGAGTGCGCCTCGCGATCAGCCACCGGTATGCGTTTGATTCCATAGTCTGGCTGTAGACCATAGTTGACCAGTGAGTCAGCTTCTTCATCGGTTTCCCACGTAATGGTCACACTCGTTTCGTCGACCTCCTTAATCTCAACATTGGATATCGTTGGTGCTTCACGATCAGTCGATTGCGCAACGAGTGGCACTGGGTATACCACCACCAACACAGTAACAACAATCAATAAACATGCCCGCAAGCGATTACACAGAACTGGATAGTGAGCTGTTATAAACATACAATTTATAGTAAGCATACGGGATTATTCTGGAATTGCCATGAAGGTATTCAATCCTGAGTGGGGATTACTGGCCGTACCAAATGGTACTGAAATACCCCAGTACAGTGTATCAGTGATATATGGTGTGGTCGTGGTCGGCTTCGGTAGATCAATCTCGGTATCATTTCCAAATGGAGACAAAGCGGTACAACCAACACAAGAATTGTACGTAAACGGATTAACTGAGAACCGTTGCTGACTCGCCGGAATTACCGATACCACACCATCGGTCATATCACTGCCTGAGACGTTGACATCAATATTTTCGTTACCAAAGTTTTCAAGTGCTACAGTAGGATTAAAGGTGCCCGTATTACTATTGACCCCGACCGTTCCGTAGTTGATAGTATCTGACACATTAATTGAACGCATCGTCCACACATCAAGACCAGGTGAGGTTTCCATAGCAACGGCATTACTTTGGTCACGTACTTCCACGAAAGCATACCATTGTTGGCCGCCATCTAAATCAGTTGGTGTCGTGTGATACGAGAAGTCTGCACTACAGGTAAGGAGACAGCTCGTGGCTGTGCAGTCTGAGTAAGTGCACTGTGCACCACTGGCGATATAGCAGGTATTTTCGTCAGGAGTACAACTTGCCGTTGCGGCAGTGGTATAGAAGGTGGTAGTGGCTGCCCCGAGATCGGCTACCCCATTAAAATCAGTTACGGTAGAGGTGGCACTGATGGTCGTTGTAGCGCCTGGTGTAAGGCTAATATTAATCCCCCCATTGAACGAGACGGGGTTTAGGATTGGGTCAAATGCTAGCGATAATTCAGGCAAGAGCGCATAAGAATCAAGCGTTGTACCCGCGTTCGTCACACGGAAACAATATGCATCATTTACGGCATTACTGGTGAGCCGAAGCGCGTATTCAAGCTCCGTGTAGCGATTTTGATTGAGATTAAATGAGGTGGTTTGATTGGTGGTATTAGCCACAATCTTCCCGACGGTAAATGGTCCACCGCTAACTGCCAAATGATCGGTTGTTGGATCGTCGTTAGTGACCGTACTTGAAGTAGCCATACACAGAGCCGATGAACCACAGGAAGCGACCGGTGGCACAGCCACAAATGATCCAGACGAAACGGCTTGACACGTTGGAGCGGTCAGTTTCGGAGCAAATTCGAGCCGGAAGTTTTGATTCGTAATATCAAGACCAGTATTTTCAATCGCAATCCGGAGGCGGGCAGTTTCACCAATAGTATAGCCGCTACCGACAGTGTTAAGTGGTGATTTCCAGCTTGCGCCACCATCTCCTTGTTCAACCCCAACATACGTCACCGGTTTTGTGTCTGTGCGAGGCCACGTCATAACGTTATCCCAACCGCCGTGATTGCCCCAGAACGTAAAGCCAAACCCGCCCGATGTGTATGAACCATCGACTGCAGAGATGACGTCGACCACCACACCAGCCGGATTGTAAAGCGTAGCAGTAATCGTATTATCTGCTTGCCAATTGATCTCGACCTCATACCAACCATCAGTGTAGGACACACTCGTTGATGCAAGGACAGTCACCCCAGCATCAAAGTCAGCACTTTTGACATTCTTCGCGATTGAAAAGCGTTCACCAAGCACACTAAACTGTCCGAGACATACAGCATAATTGCTATTATTAGTCACACTTGGTGATTGGACACCAAATAGTGTACACACCTCATCGTCGAAGCCTGTCGCGACATACTGACGATACCGAATAATCTCTCCCTGCGACACAGTTTTATCGTACGTTGCAATCCCACCTGGCAGCGTACGCGCATTAGCGTCGGGTGATGAGTCCAGGCCAAATCCAGATCCGTACGCAAAGGTTCCGGCGGTTGCAAAATCACTCTGGTCACCATCGTATTCAGAGATATCATTATCATTGAAGTCTTCAATCATCGTAAACACCGCAGTACTACTACTGGTAGTGGTAGCGCTAATATTTCCGTAGTACATGTAAAGTTCCG
>CAYXOF010000026.1:0-11106 GCA_964466905.1 uncultured Candidatus Saccharibacteria bacterium
TTTGGTTAGTTGATACTAACTCAGAATTGGTGTGCAAAGAAAGGGGTACCTTTCAGTCAGCCAGTGATGCGACATTTGCGTGATTTTGATGATCAGTATCCAGATAAAAAAACTTATTGTATTTTTATTGCACCTAGGTTGCATCAAGATACTCTAGAAACTTTCTGGACTGCTATTAAATATGGATATCGTGGTCAGAATCAGTTCATAGTTCCTCTCACTGTGACTCAAATGGCAGAACTTTTGGAGATTTTAGTCGATTTTAGAGCCTCGGGTATTGCTTTGTCACATAACAAACTTTCTGAATTATGGGATAGCATAATCAATATTACTGACGAAGTTGAGGATTCCGCTCAGTGGACAGGAGGGATACCTAGTAAAATTACCTCATGGAGGGAGGTTGTAGTGGATACGAATCAATAGTCTATGAAGAGTATTCTCTATGTCATAACAAATATCTCTATGCCAAGCTTATGCAAGGTGGGTATTACAAACAATTTAGAAAAACGTTTAAACGATCTGAACAAAACAGGAGTACCCACTCGTTTTCAAGTATATGAAAGTTTTGAATTAGAAAATTCAGAACTACTTGAACAGGAAGTCCTTAAACACTTTTCTGATAAGCGACTAAATCGAAGACGAGAGTTTATTGAGGAGCATCCAGAGCGTGTGTGTGATTTTATCCGTGAACATAAGGGAAAGGTGCGACACGAAGAGGAGTCAAAGAGTAAATTTGCTCAAGCTGGCATTCCTGATGGAGCGAAGCTTCTTTTTGTTGATGGTGAGATTTACAAAAATATTGTCGCTACTGTTTTACCAAACGGAAAAATTAGCTTCAGAGGAAAAGAGACATCTCTATCGACAGCTGCAAAGAATGTACTAAAGAAGCATTTTGACAAAGACTGGAAATCAGTACAGGGAACTATTTACTGGACCGATCAAGGTAAAACGGTTAGAGAACACTTTGACTCAATTGCATAAACAATAAAACCACTCAATTGAGTGGTTTTATTGTTTCGCTAGACTTACTGAGATTAGTGGGGTATTAACCCCTCTCAGTAGGTCTCACTATTGGGTGCCCCCGCTTGGAATCGAACCAAGAATAACGGCTTAGAAGTCCGCAGTTATATCCATTTAACTACAAGGGCGATGTGTGACAGCATAGCAAATTCCGGTCCAGGGCGAAACCCTAGACGTGTTTCGCGGTGGTTGTAATCAGGAACACACCCGGCCTGAAAGCCGGGTGAGATCATCTTGCTTCATGTGTTGCTCGGAACCTCAACCAGGCTACCTGATTGAACCTCCCGCAGGGCCATTTCAGGGTCGTCCCATTCCCAGGCGTGCTTCCAGGATGTTGGAGTAACGTTGGTGGGAGGTCCTCGTCTGGCAGATTGTCTTTGGGAGGGGATACATGTGGCAGTGGGTTGTGTTTGCATTTCAAACCCCTGTGTGCTGACCTTTTGTTAGAGTACGAGTTAGTCAGCTGGTCGTCAATAAATCACATGTGCGTAGTGTTGTTAGTTGTATCTTGCGAAACAAGGTAAGTAACCAATGTTGTATTATAAATGTATCTCGTGATCAAAAGATAAAGAGGTGCGCGATGAGAGACTTGTCCCGCTTTTTCTAATTCACTACGTTCATAAGAACGCTGGACGCGGCTCGACCGTTTCATTTTCTAGGAATGGAAAATGAAACACGTCTCCGCCGTTCAAGTCTATACTGAAAGTGCGTAGGCACTTTCCTCATCGCGCACGAACAAAAAAGGCACACCTAGCGGCGTGCTCATTTTTGTACTCGTGCGCGATGAGAGACTTGAACTCCCGACCTTCTCGGTGTAAACGAGCTGCTCTACCAACTGAGCTAATCGCGCATTATTTTTTTAAGTAACGTTTACTTGGACGTACGCACTATCGTACTGGTTTTTGAAAATAATTCAATAGCGGCCGGCTCCCAAGGGAGAGCCGGCCGTTGCTCTATCGTCGCCTCGTGAGCGACGGTCGATGGGTTCCGTCGCGCATTTTGCGTCGAGGTTTTGCGGTTGCGTTCACTGCTTCCATTTCAGGTTCATCTTGGGCACGCCTTATTTCGTCGCGAATTTCTGCGACGAGCGGATCCCACGGTTCACCATCAGGATTACTACCCTCGTAGTCTTTCAAGAACAACTCCTTTCTTCTGTACCACGTCGTTATAATTCGAAAATCAGGAAAATGCAAGGTATACTGCTTCCTATGATTGAAATCGCATGTGTCGTGCATGGTACGGTGCAAGGGGTACGGTATCGGGCGTTTGTAGAAGATGCGGCGACCACGCTCGGTGTTACAGGATCCATTGCCAACCAGTCAGATGGCACGGTGTATGTCGTCGCGCAGGGACTACCCGATGTACTTAAAGAATTCGTTGAGTATTTGCATGAAGGTTCATTGCAGTCGTCGGTGATAAGTGTCGAAGTGGAGTGGCGACAGCCGACTGAAACGTTTTACGAGTTTTCAGTGTTACATACGTGATATGCCAGAAACCACAGTGACTGCACTCCCGACTTGTCTTGGATTTAT
Organism: uncultured Candidatus Saccharibacteria bacterium; assembly: GCA_964466905.1. Classification (GTDB taxonomy): domain Bacteria; phylum Patescibacteriota; class Minisyncoccia; order Phycocordibacterales; family UBA918; genus OLB19. The sequence goes on from CAYXOF010000026.1 coordinate 2,553, forward strand.
CATGGATGGTAATCGCCGATGGGCGACAGAACAGGGACTTGATACGTTGGCCGGGCACCAAGCTGGCCGCGAGACGTTTGGTACGATTGTGCGTTTGGTACGTGATGCAGGTATTCCCCATGCGGTATTTTATGCCTTCTCGACCGAGAATTGGCAGCGCTCTGAGCGTGAAGTATCCTACTTAATGGAGCTCTTTCGGGAGTGGCTGGTGCGCATGGACGAACAGGTGAATGAAGATAAAGTGCGTGTGCGGATTGTAGGCCGACGGAGTGACTTCGACGATGATATGCAGACAGTCATGACGCAACTTGAAGCGAAGAGTGCGCCATATGCTGGAACAACTATCTGGATTGCGCTCTCCTATGGGGGGCGAGCTGAAATCATAGAGGCGGTCAATCAAGCAATTACCATAGGAGAATCAGTGACCGAAGCGTCTTTCGCTGCATTACTGTGGTCGAGTGGGATGCCTGATCCCGATATGATTATACGTACAGGAGGTGAGCAACGACTATCGAATTTTTTTCCTTGGCAAGCAGTCTACAGTGAGTTGTATTTTATCGAGAAGCACTGGCCAGCTTTGACGGAAGTTGATTTTAAGGACATACTCGACGAATATGCGAGACGCACACGCCGACGCGGCAAATAAATCAGTGACCGTGTTATATGAAGATAACGATATCGTGGTAATCAATAAGCCCGCGAGTCTTATCGTGCATACAGATGGTGTCACCGAAGAGGGGACGGTGGTAGAGTGGTTGCTCACACATGCCCCGATTACTCGCGGGGTTGGTGATGTCGCACACAGCCATGACGGCACCCCACTTGAACGGAGTGGTATCGTGCATCGGCTTGACCGTGATACCTCAGGCGTCCTCGTGTTGGCGAAAACGGCTGACGCCCACGCTCACGTGAAGGCACAATTTCAAAACCGGGCGGTTAAAAAAGAGTATCGCGCGTTTGTGTATGGTCGATTAAATGACCGATGGGGGACCATTAACCGCCCGATTGGGCGAAGTCCACGTGATCACCGCATGTGGTCAGCCCAGCCTGGAGCAAAAGGGGTGTTACGAGAGGCAATCACTGACTTTGAGCGGATTGGTGAAGGTGAGTATGAGGGTGAGTCATTTTCGTATGTGAAATTATTCCCAAAAACCGGCCGCACGCACCAGCTTCGAGTACACTTAAAAGCGATTGATCGACCGATCGTGGGTGATCCAATCTATGCGACGCATTTGCGTGAACGTTCCAATCACCTTGGGATGAATCGCCTCGCATTACATGCCCATGCACTAGAGTTCACCCTCCTTGGTGGAGAAACTGAGCGTTTCATCGCTCCGGTACCAGAGGATTTTGAACGAGCCGCCGAGCGACTAGAGGAGGCGGCCGAAGGCTAGATGCACCTTGCGCGTAGAGGGCTCTTGTGGTAGATTGTGGCACGCGAAACAAACCATTTGTTTGCCTATTTATTGTTAGATTTATTATATGAAAGCAGTCATTAGTGGGGTCGCCATTTCACCCGTCAACATGGCAGAACGACAAGAGCTTGGACTACGTGCGGGAGATACTGTACGCGTCTACCAAAAGATTCAAGATAAGGGTAAGACTCGTATTCAGATCTTTGAAGGATTGGTTTTGGCGCGCAAGCACGGTAATGAGCCAGGCGCGACTTTTACGGTACGTAAGGTAGCAAGCGGTGTCGGAGTAGAGAAGATCTACCCACTCTATTCACCACTCATTGATAAGCTTGAAATCGTAAAGCGTGCTAAGGTACGTCGAGCAAAACTCTACTTCATTCGCGAAAAGGTTAACCGCGAGATCAAGCGACAAATGCGCCGCATGAGCCTTATGTCAGTAGCAACCGAATCGGGGGCAGAAGCACAGGCACGCGAAGCCGCTGAAGCAAAAGCTGCCGAGGCAGCTGCGGCTGCGGAAGCAGCGGTCATTGAAGATACGACCCCAGAGGTTGTTGCTGCTGCACCAGAAGTGACTACCGAAACCGCTAATGATTTGGCACCCGAAGTAGAGGCTCCATCAGCTGATACTCCATCTGTAGAAGCAGAAGCGTCAAAGCAATAATTTTGAACCAACGAACCACACAAAACGAGGACCAGCTGGTCCTCGTTTTGTGTGTTACAGTACTGACATTGTGATTACCAAACCACACTTCGATCGCCTCATCACCGAAATCGAAACTGCTGGCTTACTCGCGCACGCCTATTTTGTTGCTGACCATACCGCTAATGAGCAGAAATCTGATGGATCAGTGGTGACGGCTATCGACCTCGAAATTGAACAAAAGCTTGTGTCGTATATCCGTACACACTTTTCTGACGATACGATCGTGGGTGAGGAGGGTGATGGTCACCGTGGGGTAAGTGACTTTGTGTGGCACATCGATCCGATCGATGGGACGGATAACTTTTTACGGAAGATTCCATTTTGTGCTATTTCCGTTGCCCGCCTCGGGCCTACCATGGAAGATTCGTGTGCCGTGATACATAATCCAATCACCAAACAAACATTTTCGGCTTTTATGGATGAGGGAGTGATTGAGCAGTCTCGTATCCACCGTATTGATACTCATGTGCTTGGTGGTCGTGCGATGATTTCTGTGGCTCGTGGTCGAGAACCATGGATGAAGACCGCCAGCTATAATATCCGTAAGGCACTCGGACTCCAATTTGGCGGGGGCAATTCATACGGGAGTTGCGCGCTTGAACTTGCCTATGTCGCCGCGAATCGACTCGATGGAGTACTGACGTTTGGACTTAACTCATACGATTATGGGGCAGGATTGTTTCTCATTAAGACTGGCGGTGGCATGATATCGGTCTGGAGAAATACAAAGTGGGAAGCTCTCACCGGATCCTTGAAGGATGTATGTGCTGTGCACGGAGCAACCATCTTTGCCTCACATGCCGGCGTGCATGCCGAAGCGCTCGCACTGATTGGAGATCTCCGGCAGTGGGCTGATGCGTAACTTGAAGTTGTGTGCGATTTGGGGCATACTACTGCCACTCCAGTTTACATCTGCCCAGGTGGCGAAATTGGTAGACGCACTACCTTGAGGTGGTAGCGCCCGCAAGGGCATGCTGGTTCAAATCCAGTCTTGGGCACAAAAAACAAACCCCGGTTATCCCGGGGTTTGTTATGTAATGACTACGATTACTTCCTGTGGTAGAGCCGGTGGGTGACGCGTGTTGATGACTACCTCATAGTCAATCTTCGTGTACTATATAGTCATGTTCCTACAAAGCAGTGTAGCTAGAATAAGTGCACGTCTCTCTGGAGTGGCGGTTATGATGAGCCTATGTATTCTAGGAAGTTTTTTTGTGGGTGTCTCGCCAGTTGCGGCTGCGTTGAATGCCCCCATTGCGTCACTAGAGCGACAGCTACTCTTGACGCAGATAGCCTTTTTACAAGCAGAGGTCGCTCGACTACAGGCGATACTCATGACGCAGCGGGCAGAGCCGATCTCATCCGCTTCGGCGGTAGTGTCGGTCTACGGCACAAACTTTTCCGTCGAGCAGAGTTACGAGGTGAGTCCGCAGGGTACGCTTACGCCGCCCATGAGAAGCACCACCGCGCAATCTCTCTTTTCGCTTTGGAATGGGGTGATTGGTACATCGACGACGATCGCTAAAGTGAGCCGGTGGCAAATTTTCCATGATTCGACAACGCTCATCGGAGCGTATGTAGAAACCCAGGGTGTGCCAGGTGATTGGGTGATTTCGGTGAATCGCGCGGGGTATGTTGCGACGCAGCGCTCTGAACAGCAATCGTTTGCCGAGCTGTTCGTCCATGAATACGCGCATATGTTTTTTTATGAAGTGCCGACGGTTGTCAGTGCGTTCAAGGATCGCTTTTGGACGGCGCGTGATCAAGCGCACAGTGCGACCATACAGAATGTATCATTTGGGGCACTGGAGAAAATGTTGGCCCGCTATTACTCGCAAAATCAAACTCGGTTTGTGAGTGATTACGCCACGGTCAACGCCGACGAAGACATGGCCGAGACATTTCTCGCCCTCGTGTTTGGTCCAGCTCCAGCAGATGAGGTGTCGACACTGGCGGAGAAGCAGCAATTTTTGTTGGCCGATCCAACCGTTGCACACGCAGTCTATACCATCCGCCAAAATCTCTCTCGACTCGGACTTGAATAATTGTTGATTCGTTGTACTATACAAGAGCTCGTAAACGAGGACGAGTAAAAACCAACCCAAAGAGGAAAGAAAATGTGCTCTTGTGAAATCGGCGATGAAGTCCAGACGCGTGATCTGGCGACCTATCGTGTCATAGAAAAAAAATTTCACCCCAATGGAGTGGTCGAGATTTTCGGCACCTCGCTTCATGGCCAGAGGAGGGCAAGAATCCACCCGGTGAAGGTGGTCAAGCGCGCCAAGGCTAGTTGCGAGCGCACCAGTCAGCGCTAAGCGACCAAAGGGGACCTTAATCCATTTCCAACACCGTCCCAGCCGACACCGGCTGGGACACATTTTCCTCACAAAATATTGCTTTTTAAGTATTTTTGTGCTATAATATAAAACAGATGTCAGCCCTTAAGTAGGGCTTCACAATTAGGGAGACGTACAATGCGTATCATCACTGCTCTGGTCGGGATAGTCCTTGCGGGACTTCTCTCTGCCTGTGCTGGCCCTGGAGGGCCGGGTACTCCTGGTGTCACCATCACCACTCGCGAGCCTGTCTTGGCAGGCTCGCAACGTCCGAATGGTCCCAGTATGGGCCCTGTGCTCATCTGCTCGAATGAGCGTGCCCTCATCACTAGCGTGCGGCGCGGGACCCTCGCCCAGGTGCTGAGCCGGCACTACCCACCTGCCCGTGGCTGCTACTACGACATCCCAGGCGATGGGCGGGATATCCGTCTCATCGGTTACGCTACGACCAGGGACGGGTACGATGTTCGCCTCTTGGCCTTCCGCTATGAGGGGACGCGGGTGGTCTGGTTCACGATCCAGCCACCTGATACGATCATCTTTTCGCCGCGTCGTCCAAGACACGTCGACCGGTACTACGATCCTCGAGACGAGCGTCCTCGCGGAGAGCGCCTGCGTCGCGACGACCGCGGCGCTGGCACCCGGGCGAAAGACCGGGCAAGAAAGTGGCTCAAGAAGAAACTGTAGAGCCAACAGTACACGACATGGGCGCGCTATCGAATCATTTCGATAGCGCGCCCTTACTATTTATATAATCATGAGAAAAGATGTGTCACGGTCGACGACAGATGTGTTCAGCGATGCGCTTCAGCGGGGGAATGAGAAGGATGGAGAGCGGAGTCGAGACGAGAAATGCGACAACAAACCCACGCCACCACTGCCACCAGAAGTCAGGCGTAAATCCAAGCTGCAAGAGTGTCATCACCCCAGACATGACAACTGAGAGGAAGACGCCTGCTAAAAGTCCGAGCACAATTCCTGTGTAGCGTTGTGGTAATGGATACATACAGTACAGTATATCAGAAGTATTTACTGCATATGATTTGCATATTTTATTACGCAGTGATACTATTGCAGTTCATTTGCGTTTATGGTTATTGGTGTCCTAGGAAAAGGAGGGAGTGGTAAGTCAACTGTCGCGACCGTGCTTGTGCAGCATCTGCATCAGGCAGGTAAAACGGTGCTCGCTATCGACGCAGATCATAATATGGACCTGGCGTATAATCTGGGGTATGTGGGGGAGGGTCCATACATGGGTGGTACATTTTTGTCACTGCGAAATACCTTTGGTTTACATGATACAGAACCAACTGAGACACTGTTCACTGGTACCATTCCAAGCGAACGTTTTTCATTTACACTGCCAGATTGGTATAGCCAGGAGTATGTCCATCAGCTGAAATCTCGCCTTCATCTCATGATGAGCGGTCCCCAAAATGAGCAGGTGTTGTACGGCGCACATTGCAGTCACTCACTAGCTGCACCCTTAAAAATCTATTTACCCCTGCTTGAGCTCGGAGCAGACGAGGTAGTGGTGGTTGATGAGAAGGCGAGTGTTGACGCGGTGTCGACTGGTATTCCGACTGGTTTTGATGTGGCAGTGGTGGTAGTGGAGCCACGAATTCATAGTCTCCGAGCAGGAAAACAAATCATTGATACACTGCGTTGGTATGACGTCCCGCATGTGGTTGTACTCAATAAGCAGAAACACGATGACGACGGTTTCTTAGTAGCACAGGCCTGTGGGCAGTCTCCCATCTGCGCCTTTCCAATGTCGCTTGATCCACTCAGCGGGCACCAAAAGGTTTCCACTCTTTGCGCTCAGTTGCTGTGTGAGGCACAGCGACAAATAGAAGGTGGATCCTCTCGACTGTCTCGTACGATCGAAAAATATAAGCGCAATGCTGCTTGGCAGACCACTGCTTGATAGTTGGCAGGTGTGTGTTGGCCGTTGGTCTGCATGTACCTGCTCATTATCGTGATGAGTAGGTCAAACAGAGGAGTTCTTTCGTATGGCTTCACCATGTGGTGGTTGCCCACCGTGTTGCCCGCAGTGCGTCTTTGCTCCAGCGGGCGAAGCGCAGAGTCACATTGAAGTCGTGGTACCGGCCGCCACCTACGGGTGCGTGAAGGGGTTTGGGGACATCGTGACCACGCCGGCTGGTATCCTCGGCCAGGTGCGGGACGGCGTCGTCCACCCAGTCACTCCGCGCGGCGCTACGTTCCTGCGTGAGAGTGGCAACGCGCTGGCAGTCTATCTCGACTGAGCCGCCTTGGTCCGTCGCCCTTCCCGGGGCGGCGGACTATTTTTTATGGTATAAAATGACATATGAGTGATGCATTAAAACGGCGGCGAAGTAAAAAACGAGAGGCGATTTTGACGGTGCTTAAAAAGCATCATGGCACGCTGTCAGCGGCAGAAATTCATGCGCGTTTACCGGAGATCGACCTTGTGACGGTCTATCGCAATCTGGAAGTGTTTGTCGCCGATAAGCTCGTACGGAAGCTTCATCTGGGGCAGGGGACTGAGGCAGTATACGAGTACACAGAGTCACCCCACCACCATGCGGTGTGCGCTGACTGCCAAGAGGTGATCCACTTCACTGCGCCAGATAAAAAAATCATCGCCCTGCTCGGTCTGAAAGACTTTGAGGTGGAGGAGCTCGAAGTGACTGTTAAAGGTCGTCATCGACCAGTGAAATAAATGATATGTGCACACTCTGTGGTCTTCCGACAACGCATACAACGACTCTGACGACGCTTGGGTCGCTCACTACTGTGTCGTTTTTTACAACCTTTCTCGGTGCGTGTTGGCTACTATCGGCAGCCAGGGCTACGTCTTGGTGGAAACGTCAGCAAAAAAATAAATTTTAGAAGTAATAAAATAAAGAGTATTCGTTATCGATTTAAAGTAAAAGCGTCGACCACTCTGTGGTCGACGCTCATCTGCTTAGATGCGCCCATGTCCCCAGCGACGGCCGGTTTGCTCGGCGGCCCACGTATCACCAAGAAAGTGTACAAAACCATAGGCCAGCCACGCGAACGGAGTAAGGAATCTCGCCTCGGCGATAATTCCATTTCGCAGCTGTTGATCAGCCTTGAGTCGTTCTGCGTTTGTACCACCGAGCCAATAGCTCACGTCATGTGCGAGACAGGCCGCATTGAGGTCTACTCCAAAAAAATGCTCAGGAATAAGAGTACACCCATCGTAGATAAACGGTCGGAAGGCGACTGTCGGGTAGGTATCAGTTGCCAGCTGATTGGCTGCCTCAGTCATCACGAGAGTGGTCACCGGTCGTTCAGCGAAGAAGCGGTCGTATGACCCAACAATGAACATACAACAAAACAAACTAATGACGCTGTATAGCAACACACGTTTCAACCATACGTAAAGCTGTTGTGGGATGGTTTGCATATAGTGGCTCCTTCAGGCGGTTAGTTTCTACAGCGACGATAACGCATAATAGTTTTCATGTAAAGTGACTAGATGCCCTCCCCAAGACAGTAGTAATCAATACTTCATCCGAGCACTAGTCTTAGTGGTTAACTTGCTGTGCTTACTTTGATTGCCAGCTCGCGCTTCCACTCGCGTTCGCCAACGGATGTACGTTTTTTCGGTTTGGTGTGCTCGCATCAGGGTTCGAACTTGGTTTTCAGTCAAACCATACTCAGTCTTAATGACTTCAAACGGCATGGTATCGGCCCAGGCTAACTTAATGATTTCTTCAATAATGGCTGGAGGAAAATGCGGTAGCTTGCGAGGATGAGACATTGGTCGTAGCATACCAGATATGCGAAAACTCTGGAATCGTCCCAGTCTCCCTGTGTGGAGCTTGGTGACGAAAGAAGCGAGCGGTAAGGCAAATATGAATATTTGTACCTATGTTACGAGTGTGTCAATGACACCGAAGGAGATGTTGGTGGCGGTGTATCAGGGTACGCAAACCCACGCGAATATCTTCCAAAATCCTACCGCGCCTGTTTTGCTCCAACTTCTTACGGAACCACTCGCCCCGGTTGTCCGAGTCTGTGGGCAGCAGTCTGGAAAAAAAATCGATAAAATGGCACGTCTCTATAAACGGTATGGAATCGCTACTCAC
>CAYXOF010000027.1:0-11014 GCA_964466905.1 uncultured Candidatus Saccharibacteria bacterium
CAAGGATCTTCGTGTACGCCTGAGGAATACCAATTGAACAAGCAAACTCGATCACATTGACAGAAAACGCAATGACAAGAATCGCGGCAATCGAGGCAATCGTTACCGGTTGATTCACGATTGCTTGGAATTTAGTAATTGTTTTTGATTGCGTATCGAGATCAGTGATATCGCACACCAGTGGTGTATTCTTATTTTTGTGCCAGCGCCACAAAAAGAACCCACCCCCACCAAGGGCCAAAAAGCCCACCAACGGGGTAACGTAGTGGTCAAGCGCCACAAAGTCCCAGGTCTTGTACCACACATTAAGAATCAGATTGTACATGATCCCTTGGGCAAGGATGAATAATCCGGCCAAGAAAATCATCTTCTGGCGACTACCCGCTTGGGACAACAGTGTAAGGAAAGTGATCAGCACCCACATGGCACATGGGTTAAAGCCATCAATGACACCAAGAATGAGTGAGAGCGTAAAGAGTGAATATGACTGAAGATCGACAATTCCTAGGAATGGGAGCTCATAGACAAACGTCGCACCACCCGTCTCACAGGATATATCCGAGCAGCCGGCCCCACCGGCGACAGTCACCGCTGGGGCTCGCTCGAGGTGATCTGCGATAGTCCGAATATCAGAGGCCTCCGCTGCTACGAGTGCCTCCTTAAGTGAGTTTCCAGTCGTGGCGGCACCATTCCAGCCCAGAAATACTCGCTCACCCACTACCGTGATCGGTGTCACTCGACTCATTCCATGCTTCTCTGCGACCGCATTGAACTCTGCCTTCGCTGCAGCATCAGTCGCAATGTTGCGGTACACATACGGGATTCCCTCGGCTTCAAGCCATGCGAATTGCTCCTTACAAAATCCACAGTCATCGCGACCAAACATGATCAGTAGTGGCGCTTCCTGTGCTACTGCCTGAGCGGGTTCCGATTCCAGATTTTGAGCTTCAGCCATCTGTGGCACATTGGACCCATCGTTCAAAAACGTAGATTCTGCTAAAATTCCACTGGGACTGGAGCTAAATAAACCAATTCCTAGCAAGAACCAGGCCACAATAAACAGTTTTTTCATGGCAGTACTATAGCAAACTAATGGCGAGCAAGGAAATCGATACTATCCCACAGAGACATTACAGAGTCACGCTCGAGGTACTGCATAAAGTCTCGGTAGCCAGCTGCTTCCATCTCTGCTTTCGGAATAAATTTGAGCGCAACACCATTCATACAATAGCGCATACCCCCTCGGTCACGCGGACCATCACTGAATACATGCCCGAGATGATTATCAGCAACGGCAGAACGAATCTCTGTTCGCACACTAAATAGTGCTCGGTCTTCATGTTCGGTCACGGCCGTTGGTGTGATCGGCTGCACAAATGACGGCCAGCCTGTTCCTGAGTCAAATTTATCTTTTGATGAGAATAGTGGTTCACCAGATAAAATATCAACATAAATTCCCTCTTCCCAATTTTTATCCAGCGGGCTCGTACCAGCACGCTCAGTTCCATTTTTTTGCGTTACCTTAAAGGTAGTAGCATCAAGCGTTGCTTGTAGTTCTGTCTGACTCGGCTTTACATAATTATTCCACATATACGTTGAAGGTGATACTTGAGTAATGTTTTCTACGTCTCGTTCATTTCTCCACGGGAGATTGGGTCCTGTATTGGTACCCCAGTAGCGCTCAATGAGTGCGTTTCGGCCTGAGGCGTTTCGATAGTATTGATACTTTAATTGCGTGAGTGTGCCTTTGTAATAATCTTGGTGATAGTCCTCAGCTGGCCAAAATGGTGCTCGAGGTTCGACGTCAATCGCGAGCGGTTTGTCATAGGGTCCAAATTCATCCACCTCACGAATCAGATTATCAATGACGGCTTTTTGCGCGCTATCCTCATAGTAAAAGGCCGCTGAATACTTATCGCCCCGGTCCTTAAACGTACCATCATCGTCGGTCGGGTCAGTTGTCTTCATCGTCACAATAAGGATATCCTCATAGGAGACTTGATTGGCATCATACGTCACCTCAACCACCTCACGATGTCCACCGCTGCCATAGTTTTTGTAGGTTGGGTTTTCGGTTGTTCCACCAGCATACCCAGATACGACACTAAGTACACCCGGCAATTTTTCTAAGTCAGCCTCGACGCACCAAAAACAACCTCCAGCCACCAGTGCGGTTCTGATATCGGGTGGGAGTGAAGCGTTAGCAACCTGGGTTGTTGAATCTGGTCTGACTGGCGTATCATCCTGTATCACTGGTGACACCCCGATCATCTCATCTGACTCTGACGGATCGACCACGATGACGTCACTCGGGAGTAACTCAAAATCAATCATACTATCTACAACATCACCTTCACCCACTACCGCAACTGCATCACGAGCAGACCCCTCCTCATTCTGACTCACCTCAACACTAGTTGGCGCAACAATCGGTACTGGTGCAGCGGCTGGTGGTCCGCCGCCAAACCAGATCAAAATGCTACTAAATAAACCGGCAATGAAGTCCATATACAAACACTAATTACTAACCTCTTTGTACTCTGGTACGATCCAGCATGAAAGTTATTTCAGATTGATGAGATGGTACTTCTTGACAAACTTCACAATCATGCTCACGTTGCCATGCCTGCAAGGTAGGAACGGCAGTACCGTGCTTCCGCTCAAAGGTACGTAACCGCTTCGCTCGCGCAATCGCGTCAGGCATGAGAATTGTCATCTCATTCCAAAAAGCCTGGCTGTGATTGAGTACACGTAAATGACAAAGCTCATGGAGAATAATATAGTCACGCAGGCAGGCGGGCAGAAACAGTAGCTTGTAGCTAAAATTTAAATTTCCCTTACTCGAACAACTCCCCCACGAACGCTTCGTGTCTCGAATCGCCACCCGGTGATACACGAAGCCGTGTCGAGTAGCGAAATACTGGAGCCGTTGATGGATGAGTACCCTAGCTGTTTCCTTATGTGCTTGATACACGCGTGTAGGTATACGGCGCTTACGCACTCGTTGACGCAGGATCCGAAAACGAAACATGTGAATCTATCATACCCTACCAAAAACCGCGATCCAACTTGGATCGCGGTTTTACATTCAGGAATAAGTGCTGATTTAATTACTGTCCTCGTCTTCATCCTCTTCATCCTCTTCTTCATCATCTTCATCATCTTCATCATCTTCATCATCTGAAACATCCTCGCCCGCTTCTTCTACCACATCTTCTTCATCGACAGCTTCAGCTCCCTCCTCCACTAACTCCTCCACATCCTCAGCTAATTCTTCAGCTTTTTCTGGATCAGTGTTTACGACCGCAATTGCCTGACGTAACTTACTCCGAGCCTCTCGTAAGCGCTTTTGTGCCTTATCAACCAAGATATTAGTGATTTTTCGATCATACTCTCGGCGATCGAGCACTCGCTCTAGTGCGGCAAGGCGAATTTCTGCTCGAGCAATCGCACTGCGTGCGTCACGAAGATCATCTTCATCTAACTCATCATCATCATCATCTGCGTCATCGTCTGTTCCTCGATTATCTCGTCGATCTTTTACTCGTTCACATACTTGCTCTCGTAATGGTCGTGTGAAATCGCAGTCACCCCACTTTTCCTGGAGCTTCTCGCGAACACGAGCTTTCGCAGCCTCTGACTGGAGTAATCCTGGTGGCACTTGTCCTTTGACTCGGTCTTTTCGTAATGCTTTGATCGCCTCACGTGTCGCCTCATCCAGGCGACCCGTTACCTCGAGCTCATAACGCTCTTGGAAGCGTTTGAGCGCTTCACGCGTCATTGGCCCGAAGTACCCCGTTACTTGCCCTCCTGGGTAAAGCGTTGGGTCACTCGCAAGTAATTCTTGCACCTTCTTCACATCATCATCTTGCATGCCTTCTGTGAGGTCGGCTTTAAGATCTTCCACTTCGCCACGCACCGCTTGCATTTGCGCCTGAAGCGTAGCAAGTACTTGCATGAGTTGCTGAATTTGTGCCAGGAGTGCCTCTCTATCTGGCTCTACTGCAGCTGCCTGTGCTGGGGTCGTGAAGGTTACGGCGAGTAAAAGACAGCCCAATAATGAAACAACAGTATTCTTCATATGTTGGTTTTGATAAGTCTAATTAATAGTAGTTAGCCAAGTGGTCTAACGAGTGAAGTGTAGCACATGTACTTTGCTGGAGACGCTACCCCTGCTGTTACTTATAGACTATTTGAACGAGGGAAATTGATCATTACTAGGCAATTCACAACGAATTCTAATATTAATGTCGTCAGATGCCACCAATGGTGCATAGATTGTCGTAATACTTGAGAGCGGTGCAGCCACTTGCATTGCACCAGCAGAAAGTAAGAAATCAATAATACTTAGCATTGCTTCTTTTACGTGTGGGGGGTGACAGGTTTCAGATCGATCAACCCGTGTTCCTATAGGAGTACGCGAACGCCCATAATCCTGATAGTACGTATCAGAACCAACGGCAAAATTTACGAGCTCGGTGATCACTGTCCGATCAGTCTTAGCGGGTGTGTAGGTTGATCCAATACCTTTCAGGATTTCTTGTTTGATAATTTCATCTCTAATGTCACCATTTGAGAAGTTTGTATCTGTTAACTCCTGAACGATTACCCCGTGTACAACATATTGCAGGTCAAAATTATATCGGCCTGGACGAATACACGTTTCATCTTTGCAATAATAAGTGCTCGGATCCAGTGTGAGAATTATTTTTTCATTTTGAGATGAGCTGATATTCAAATGAAAGTGACGTAGACCAACCTCGAGGCTAATGTCAGTAATCTGTGATAGGGTTCCGATAGTAATTGGAAAGTTGTCTTTACCAACTTTTTGTAGAAACGCTTCGACGGCAGCTTTTGATTCGAATTGTCTGATGGAATACTGGACAAGCTCATCATATTTTTCTGGTGCGAGCGCAAGACCTGGGAGGACGGATAGTTTCGCGTGAAGCATCAGATCGTTAGTCCGTGCCCCAATTTCTGATTCAGCATAGCTCGTCGGTGCCGGCACGAGACGAAGTGTACTTGTGGCCGGCGGCAGTAGCACACCACCAACTAACTCTTCATTGTATACAACTTCTACCGTCGATCCCATGGTAATGGCGTTACCGAAAACAATAATACTTTTTATATCGGTACGACGCGCCGCTTCGGGCGCAAATACTGATGAACCACCAATTCCTGGTTCGCGTGACAATTCTGCCAATTGCGCTGAAATAGCTGACAAACCAGCCATCACCTCAGTAGCCTTTTCGGGGGTGAGTACCCCACTCGTGAGCACTTGTGAATACCACAACAGATCAATCTGTAATTGTCTCAGGGTGGCTGCTGTGTCGGCCATCGCAACGAGTGGGATAATACATAAGGTGAATGCGATCACTTTGATGTACGTTGCGTAGTGTTTCATAGTGCGTAAATGTTGTCTGCAATAATAACGTAAATAGTATCACGCACAAAGACCTGAATAATCAAACACTATCAACAGTCGGGATATAATAATCGAGCAATCCGGATAACATCATAAGAATACTGCTCACCAGTGGCTTCATAGAGGGGCTTCAGTCGCTCTGTGCCATACTCATCCATGGCCCCAAACAACGCCAACTTAATCGCTGGCCACTCAGTATCCTGTGGTTCGAGAGTTTGCAACAGTGCTACCGGGAGCTGTTTTTGTTCATGGAGCTTCTCAATATGACCCCACACAGTAGTCATCGCTATCCCCCGCTCGGCCGCGACATCAGCAATACTTTTTCCCTGCGTAAGGGCAGCGAGCGTCTGCTCTAGTGCACTCTCTTTTTTTATGCGTGCAACTGGTGTGCGCACAGTACTCATCTCACCTTCACTGGGCAAATGACCACCATGCGCGTGTACGAAGTTACGATGCATCGTCTCAAGCTCAGCCTCATCCAGGTTGGCGAATGTCTCATCAACCTCGTCAGACATAGTTAAAAACTGTGTATCCCGAGCTACCACTCGCGGGTCGACCTGCAGAGCATTCGGGTGCATCCCAAGCACTTTGAGGCCTTGGAGCGAACGTACCCGTGACAGAGCGACATACCCCTGCCCGTACACAAAAGCCTTTGAAAGGTCGATCTCTGCTGCATCAAGTGACATACCTTGACTCTTGTGCACCGTAATCGCCCACGCCAGGCGAAGCGGGAGCTGCTCAATCGAAGCTCGCACCTTCCCCTCATCAATCACATCCCACGTCATCGGCTTGATCGTCAGCGTCCGTCCATCTGAGGTGAGGACGATCGGGAATTCCCCATCAAAACCCGTGACGCGGGCCAGCGTGCCATTGACGAACCCTGCTTCAAAATTATTCTTCGTGCACATTACCATCGCGTCCTCCTTAAGGGCGAGTGTCTCGGGAGAGAGACAACTCTTAATGAGTGGCTCGATGAGCGCCTTACTCCCAATAGCCGACATCTTAAACGAACGAACCGAGCCAGACAACTCTTTCAGTTTTTGCAGATTAACCGCATCCACATCTGCATTGTGTGTATACAAGCGCGTTGGTTCGATATCAGGGAAGCCGATCTCCGTTTGTTCCCGCAACAACGTGTAGTGTTCTTCTTCTATCTCATTGCGACGAATTGAGCTAAGAAGACCGAGCAGGAGTTCATCTTCTTGACGAAACTGATCGGAGAGATAGCAGGTCAAGAATTGAGCCGCTGGCCACACTCGTGCCTCAAATGCATAGTGCACCGACGCTCCACCACGGGTAATCGGCGGGAGCTGAAAAAAGTCTCCAATCAAAACCACCTGTACTCCACCAAAGGGTTCTGCTCGCTTCCGCACGGTGCGGAGTACCGTATCAACCATATCCAAGACCGAACCATCAAGCATCGAAATCTCATCAATCACGAGCACGTGGGCGGACGTGAGCCGCTTCACCACCTTTTCGCGGGTCGCAATGTGCTCAAGATCATAGGGGGTTAACGCATCTTTGATCCCGATCCCACTCCATGAGTGGATTGTCATTCCACCAATATGTGTCGCAGCGATTCCGGTCGAAGCCGTCACCGCCACCGTGAGACCAGCTGCCTCAAGCCAGGCGATATACTGATTAATCACGTACGTCTTTCCAGATCCTGGCTCTCCTGTCAAAAATACATTAGCTCCTGTCTTGAGTACAGAAAGCGCGCGAGCCTGTTGCATACGTGGAAGCATACCACATCTCAACACCACGCCAGACGGCACATGACCTGGGAATAAGTACCGTAGCGCCCGCCACCAGTCACGGTATACTTATTATATATGAGTCGGAGTTCTTCAGCGGCGGTCGCCGTACGTTCAGCAGATGGTAAAGCGGCTAAGCGTGCCAAAATCACCAATCGCACTAAGGTAGCGAGTAGCCCCCGAGCGACCAAAAAGTCGGCCACTAAGCACACCCATAGTGGTACCGCCGCCCTCGTCGCCGCTGCCACTAAAGCTGTTCGTCAGTCCCCCATCATCAAGCGCAACCCCCTTGGTCACCTCCTCCTCGAACAACTCCTTCGTGAAGCCGGCTTCCGTGGTGGCATCTCAACAAGAAAGGAGTTACTCGACAAGTACAGTATGGACGAGAGTATTTTCTGTGTCCGACCCCAGGTCGTCCTCCAACCCAAAAATCGCCATGATGTCGAAGTGGCCACCAAAGTCATCGCTGAAGCCACCAAGCGATTCTCCTCACTTTCACTCACTCCTCGCGCTGCCGGCACGGGCCTTGGGGGCGGATCACTCACCGACTCGGTCGTGATTGACTTGTGTGCACACCTCAATAAGTTTGGTGAAATTGTTGAAAAAAAAGATAAAATTATTTTCACCACTGAGCCCGGCGTCATGTGGCGCGATATCGAAAAGAAGCTCAAGGCCCATGGTGCCTACCTACCCCCTTACCCAGCCTCGAAAGATATTTGTAGTATCGGAGGATCAGTTGGTAACAACGCCGCGGGCCCAGACTCACTCCGACATGGCCACTGTGCCGACTGGATCGAAGCGATGGATGTCGTTCTTCACGATGGACACACATACACCATTAAACCACTCACATTTCGGGAATATAAACATTTGATTGCCCAAGACCATGAGCATGCACGAATCGCCCGAGATATCTTTGACCTCATCGCAAAGAATGAAGCCGAAATCAAAAAAGGTAAGCCCAAAACCGCTAAAAATTCTGCCGGGTATCCCCTCTGGAGCGTGATGCCACAAGGCGTCGCGAAGTTTAAAAAAGGTGAAGGTACCTTCGACCTCACTCGCCTCGTGGCTGGTAGTCAAGGCACCATCGGCATCATTACCCACCTCACCATGCGCGCACTGCCAATTCCAAAACATACGACACTTATCGCAGTTCCAATTTTTAATCTTGAAGACGCTGCCGATGCTATCGTCACCGCGCTTGAGTACAACCCAATTAACGTCGAAATCTTTGACGCACTCACCTTTGACCTAGCACTCCGCAACCCTGATTTTTTCAAACAACGTCTCTCTGGTCTTACCTACTACCGTGTCATGCTCGCCATGTATAAGACCTACCATATCCGCTTTGCGCGCAAAGTACCGGAATTCACCGTACTCATCACCCTCGATGAGGCCACCACAAACAAAACACCAGCAGTAAAAATTGCAGAAAAAATCGGAGGCACAAAGCTCCGTGCCAAGGTAGTCACTAATGCCATCGAAGCAGAGATGTATTGGCAAATACGTCGCGCCAGCTACACCCTCTCGAAGTTCCAGGATGTTACGAAGCGCCCCGCCGCCTTCCTTGAAGACATGACAGTACCCCCTGAATACCTCTCAAAGTTCTTCATTGAAGTAAAACGTCTCCTGAAAGAGTTCAACGTCACCGCAGCCGTCCATGGCCACGGTGGTAACGGGCATTTCCACTTCTATCCCCTCCTCGATTTCACCAATAAAACCACCCCTGCCCTCGTTGAAAAAATGGCCGAGAAATTCTTTAGTACAGCAGTCAAATATAAAGGGAATATCTGTGGTGAACACAACGACGGCATCATCCGTACCCCCCACCTCTCGAAGATGTTTTCTAAGAAAATGCTCGACCTCTTCAAACAAACTGAACACGTCTTTGATCCTGATGATATTTTCAACCCCGGCAAGAAAGTGAACCCGCGTTTCGACATCAAGACCACGATGCGTACCACCAACTAGCTTCTCCACAGTTGCATTACGAGCGACACTCAGCTAGGCTATATGCCTTGTTCTTTGGGAGAGAAACATGACCGCCCTCATGAATGATGTTGTAGACCTGAGCCATCGTCGGCGTATTTGTCTGGCGTTTGATCCTGGTGTGGATATACCGATTCACGTGATTGGTCTACCACAAGAGGCACCAATCGCTACCTTCATCACTGCCTTCGCGGTGGATCTGAAGGCAAGGATCACCGACGCCAAGGACGACCCCGCCAAACTGATGCGAGTGTTCACCACCCCCGCTCTCATAGAGTTCGGTGACATCTTCTACATCGTGCATCTGGAGCGCCAAGAGGCTGATCATGAGCGCTGTGGTGGGTACACTCTAGCCGCCGTCCCCATCGGCTCCGCCGACTGACGAAGACCCGTGCCCACCCGCGTTCCTCGCGGGTGGGCACCTTTTCTTATACTCTTCCCGAATTCAGCAAAATTTGCTATAACTGTCCCACTCACACTACTGTGAGGAAAGTTCGCAGAAAAGATGGGAGGCACATATTGATGCGAGTGATTGCACTCAACCAAAAATGTCTCCCAGACGACATTGTAGCAATAAGCAAGAGGCGTGGGACATATTTGGAGCAAGTGATTGCACTCAACCAAAAATGTCTCCCAGACATTTTTGGCCCTATCGTCTATCGGTTAGGACACTTGGTTCTCATCCAAGAAAGCGGAGTTCGACTCTCCGTAGGGTCACCAAAGAGAGAGCTAGTTCGAGCACTCGAGAAGGCTCGAATCTAGAGACAAAAAACTACTCAAAATTGAGTAGTTTTTTGTGTTAGATCATGGAACTTTCATTAGCCATAATTAGCTGGACGAGCCAGTCCAAGTTCTTCTACATAGTCTCTCTTATCATGAGATTGACCCTTTATAAGCTTTCGATACTCTACAATTTGATTTAGTAGAAAAAAATCTCTCTCTTTGTCTAGAGCCTCCTCAGCATCTCTTAATACTTTTAATGCTCTAGTAAACTTGTTACAAGTGTAAAGTTTTATAGCGTAATTATATAAAGCGTGTGCAGTGCCAGATTTATCTGAATCTTTAACAAAAACATCCACCGCAAGTTGAGCGTATTTGAACGATAACTCTCTAGCTTCAAGTATCTGTTGCCTTTCGTACTTCGAGTAAAGGTAAAGAGAAAGGTTCCATCGCCTAACAAGACTACTGTTTGCAAGCTTACTTTTGACTTTACCACCACGCATAAATTTTTGAAGATAATGTAAGTACAAAGTCGAATAATAATCAGCTAGTTGAAGATGTACCCTAGCTATAACTTGGGCAGACCAATTCTTTCTGTCCAGATCTTTAATTATTCTCTCAGCAAGCTCTTTTGCTCTCGTGTCGATTTTGGTGACTTGCTCCTCAAGGTGCTCATACTCACTTTTATTAGACTCGAGTGCAAAACCAAGCCAAGGAAAGACTTGGCTAGATAACTTAAGGTTGGCTTGTCTGTAGTACATCATCGATAGTTTATGTGCCAAACAATTTAGTTTCTCCGATTCAAAATAAATAACCTCGTCCCACTTTCCATAAGCGGTAGAAATTAGAATTGCTTCGTCCAAACGGTGAGATAACTTATATATCCGAGGAAGATCTTTAGCTGTCACTGAAAATCTCTTAACGGCTTCAACTTTCTGAGTATTGTTTAAGTTGTTATACATCTTTTCCAACAATACATTTGCTTGATCAAAGTCACCTGAAGATATTAAATTATCGATTTCTTGAAACATATTTTCGACGTCTATACCAACTTAGTAGTTTGTGCTTTATCACTTTACCCCTAAAAAATAAATCTCTCGGCATACTGTTAAACCATATCTTTTTT
>CAYXOF010000028.1:0-10505 GCA_964466905.1 uncultured Candidatus Saccharibacteria bacterium
GCTTTTGCTATGCGGTCGAGTACGCCACAGGTGTGGCGTACGTAAGGGACTCGAGTCAAATGGTCGTGAAGTGTGCAACTGAATGTGTCTGCTATACTAAATAGTATATGCAATTTTCAACACAGTATTGGTACATTATTGGTTTCAACGCCCTGTATCTACTTGGCGGCGGACTCTACTTCTTACGTGATCTTAATCATGAGTTTGTGATTTACGTAGCGGTAATCCTGGTCATTTTTGCATCAGTGTTTGCGACACTACAATATACAAAGTTTCCTATATGGATGCTGTGGCTTTTATCTATCTGGGGTTTAATGCACGTGGCTGGAGGGGCAGTACAGACCGTCGATGGAGTACTCTTTGCATACAAGATCTACCCATTTCTTGATGCTGGTGGTGAGATGTATATTCTCAAATACGATCAAGTGGTCCATAGCTATCTCTACGGTCTGGTTGCCTTAATGGCATATCACATACTGCGCGTGCCCCTCGGTGTACGTGGCTATACCTTTCTGGTCGGGCTGGCCGCAATCATGATTTCACTCGGTATCAGTGGTATGAATGAGATTATGGAATTTTTGATTGCGATTAGTCTCGAGCGAAATGGGGTGGGGGGCTATGAGAATGCCATGCTCGACCTTATCTTTAATTTCGGCGGTGCACTCGTTGCGACAGTTGCGGGGTATCGGTTATTTGATAATTCTTCTCAGGCATGATCACTAATCGCTTGACTGAAATCATTCCTGATCAGACGATCATCATCTACGACACCGAATTCACGACATGGGAGGGAGCGATGGCTCGTGGCTGGAGCGGGCCTCATGAACATCGCGAACTCGTCCAAATCGCTGCGCAAAAAGTTGATCTCAAGCAAGGGGTTGTGGTCGACTCATTTGAGCGTCTCGTGCGTCCTCGGATAAATACTGTCCTATCTGATTATTTTATTGATTTAACCGGGATTACTAACGAGGATGTGACTGAGTCCGGAGTTGATTTTCTTGAGGCATACCAGGATCTTATGGCCTGGGCCGCGGATATATCTTTATATTCTTACTCATGTACCCTGGCCGGCTCGACCGATGCTGATGTGTTGGCAGAAAATATTAACTTGTATCAGTTACCGATTTCACTACCATATGAGCGCTTTCACCTTCTGACGCCAGTTTTCATCGCTGCCGGGATTGATACGACGCTGTATAACAGTGGGAAGTTATACCAAGCCTTTGGACTCGACCTCGCTGGTCACGAGCATAATGCGATGTTTGACGTGACGTCACTCGTCGCCTCACTGTTTGCTGCAGCGGCCCGTTTGAAAAACGGAGGGTAATGTACTACCATAGCGAGGCCGCCATTGTAGCTCAGTTGGCAGAGCAATGCACTCGTAACGCATAGGTCCGCAGTTCGATTCTGCGCAATGGCTCCCAGTATGAAGTGGTAATAGCTCGTAGGTCTCCTTCAGTATGTAAGTATAACCATATCTTGGTAGAATGTTACCCCAGACAGGACATGCTATACTATATGATGTGTGCTTGAAAAGCGTCTCTTAGAAGAATACTACGTCAATAAATATCATTCTGTTGCATATATTGCACATGAACTTGGCTGTTCAGAAAATAAAGTAAATTATTGGCTAAGAAAACACGGCATCCCAAAGCGGAGTATCTCAGAGGCACAGTATATAAAACAAAATCCTCATGGAGACCCTTTTTCTTTTATAGCGCCTACAACGCAACAGCAGTGGTTTTTGTTTGGGATAGGATTAGGGTTATGGTGGGGGGAAGGAAATAAAACCAACCGCACCTCGTTGAGGCTCGGTAATACAGATCCTGATTTGCTCAAATACTTTTTACTGTTTCTTCGTGAGTTATTTCAGATAGATGTAACTCGGCTACGGTTTGGACTCCAAATATTTACCGATATTGACCCTGTCGCAGCGCAACAGTTTTGGTGTCGTACACTTCACATTTCACCGAGTCAATTTCAGAAAGTGGTAGTTTCAAAGTCGGTTGCTCGTGGGACGTATCGTAAAAAATCAGAGTATGGTGTGCTGACAATTTATTTTTCAAATACAAAGATTCGTGATAGTATCTATCGCGCAATTGAAACATTGCGGACAACTTCATACGCCAATGTAGCTCAGTTGGTAGAGCGCATCCATGGTGGGTCGCACTGATCCCTGCCCGCTGGTACAGAAATGTATCAGATGAATCCCGAATAACGGTTAATAGCCAACGGATGGCCAAGACCGTGGCCTTTACTCATAAGGCCCGAACGACTGACAAGGGAGTACCACAAGGTATAAGATACAGTCTAGCCCCTTAATATCCGTATTTTAAAATAAGGGTGTACGCGAAGGATGAGGTCTCCGGTTCAATCCCGGACATTGGCTCCAACACAGAACGCACCCGCCTGGGTGCGTTCTGTTACGACTCGTTTGATGATGTGACGCCGCTGCACTGGCCTTGTGTATTTTTATAAACCTTTTACTATAACTGGCGAATACGTTCTTAGATCTGGTGGGGACTCATGAAAGACTTGACGGTTGAGCGCTTCAGTCTGAGTATTTTTCCGTACGCAAAGGATCTGGCGGTTCGCCTCAATGCACTGAAGGCCCAGGTTAGTCAAGCACACACTGAGGTGACGCCCTCAGACCTGCACGACATCAGTCATGATCGACATACCCAGTATTTGTTCTTGCAGTACCATGGCGTACGTGAGGCGCAGCATGTAGTGGGGATGTTACTAATCGTGCGGAGCCCATTGTTGCAATCCGCCCTCCTTGGTCCGATTGTTGTCGATCGACTTGGCCCGGTGCGTGGACACGGTACACAGCTCATGGGTCGGAGTCTCGAGCAAGTGTGGATGGAGAATCCTGCGCTCCAGCGGATTGACCTTACCACCGCGCCGGCTCGTGGGCTGGTCCCGTGGTATGAGCAATTCGGTTTTGTGGTACGGGATACCACACCGATGAGACTCGAACGTCCATCGTCTGCGGCGTGCCCCTAGGGGCACGCCGCTTCACTTTTTGCTATACTCACACTGTATGACAGATTCTTTGACCCGTATCGCCGCAATCGAGTCCGCTATGCTGGCGCCGACTTTTTGGAATGATCCCAAGGCTGCACAGGCAATGATTAAAGAACTTCAAGATCTGAAAGACGCTGCCAGCGGAATTGGGAAGTACGACCGGGCTGATGCGGTTTGTACGATTGTGGCGGGTGCGGGTGGAGATGATGCTGAAGATTTTGCGCGGATGCTCGTCGGGATGTATCAAGGCTACGCCGAAGGACGAGGGTGGGGTGTCATGATCGTCGATAGTAATACTAATGATCATAATGGGTACCGTAACATTACGTTTGAGATCCAAGGCAAGGGAGCGTACGGCACGCTCCAGCATGAATCAGGGGTACACCGCCTCGTGCGCATTTCTCCGTTCAATAGTAACGGTAAACGACAGACATCCTTTGTGCTCGTCGAAGTATCACCAAAGTTTGAACCATCTGAAGCTTCGATACTACGTGATGAAGATCTCGATATATCCTTTGCCCGCTCTGGTGGGGCCGGTGGGCAAAACGTCAATAAACGTGAGACAGCAGTCCGGATCGTCCATGTCCCCACCAATCTATCAGTCAATGTCTCATCGGAGCGTTCGCAACAACAAAATCGTGAGAAAGGGCTCGCGCTCCTGGCGGGTAAACTGTACGCCTTTGAGGAAGCCCAGCGTACCCGTGAGCGACAGGGGCTCAGTGTTGAAAAAACGGTAAAAATTGAGTGGGGAAGTCAGATACGTTCGTATGTCCTCCATCCGTATCAGCTCGTGAAAGATCACCGTACAAATACCGAAGTGCGTAATATCGACGCGGTATTACAAGGAGATATTGAAGCGTTTATAAATGCGTCGGCAGCGGGGAGCTGACATGCTATACTATCCACTATGATTTATTTCGATAACGTTTCGAAGCTCTACAGTGATGGTCGGTCGGCGGCACTCCAAGAGGTGACGTTTCAGGTTGCGCCGAAAGAATTCGTCTCCATCGTCGGTCATTCGGGTGCTGGTAAGACGACGCTCCTGAAAATGATCATTGCTGAAGATCGTCCATCGCAAGGACAAGTATTTTTTGAGTCCCTTGATGTGCACCAGATTCCACGCTCACGACTGCCTCAGTATCGGCGTAAGATCGGGACTGTCTTTCAGGATTTCAAGTTGCTCCCACACAAGACTGCCTATGAAAACATTGCGTTCGCGATGGAAGCGAATGGTCGGAGTGATGAAGAGATCGCCGAAAATGTACCCCAGGCACTGGCACTCGTTGATCTGGAGGATAAGGCTTGGAACTTTCCTGATGAACTATCGGGAGGAGAGAAGCAACGGGTGGGTATCGCACGGGCGATCGTCAATCAGCCAGATATCATTATTGCCGATGAGCCAACCGGAAATTTAGATCCAATCGCGACGTATGAAGTAGTACAGATCCTGCGTAAAATTAATGATCTGGGGACAACAGTCATTATGACGACACACAACAAAGGAGTGATTGATGAAATCGAGCGACGGGTGATCACCATGGATGGTGGACGCATTATTCGTGATGATAATAGTGGGCGGTACGTCTTGTAGTATTTATGTTGACTGGGTTTCGGCGAATTGTGAAGGCGGGGTTTGTTGGGTTCTGGCGTAATGCCTACGTCTCCCTGGCGTCAGTGTTTGTGATTACGATCGCTTTGTTTGTGATTGGTTCGACCATGTTTATTGATCAGATTTTGGCGACGTCTCTCACAAAACTTCAGTCCAAAGTGGATATCAACGTGTATTTCATGCCGAATGCCTCGCAAGAAGAGATTGATGCGCTCCGCAATGCCGTCGCGGCCTTGCCAGATGTCGCCGCGGTCACTTTTACATCACGTGAGGATGCGCTCGCAGCATACCGCGAACGAAACCGAAACAATGAAGTATCCTTGCAGGCACTTGAGGAACTATCTGAAAATCCACTCGGTGCGACCATTGCCATCCAAGCGCGTGAGACGTCACAGTATGAAAATATTGCTCGTTTCTTAGATGAGCGTAAGGCACTGGAGTCACCACAAACGCCGGTGATAGATGAGATCAATTACCCCCGCATTCGGGAGTCAATCGAGACTCTCACAGCGATTATCGGCGCCGTGGAGCAAGCGAGTATTATTACGATGGTGATTTTACTCATTGCTGCCACCTTGATTACCTTCAATACCATTCGACTCGCGATCTACACTGCGCGAGAAGAGATCGCGATCATGCGCCTCGTGGGAGCCAGTAACATGTTTATTCGTGGACCGTTTATGTTGCAGGGCATTATGTACGGGGTACTGGCTGGTATCCTGGCGCTCCTGTTGTTTTACCCGATTTTAGTCTGGCTTGGTCCACGGACAGAGTTATTCTTTGAAATCAATTTGTTCACGTACTTTACGACCAACTTCACGTATATCTTTAGTGTATTGGTCGGCATTGGTGTTGCGCTCGGATTCTTTTCAAGTACCCTCGCCGTTGCGCGCTACTTGCGCACGTAATTTTCCTTTGTATGCCTAAAAAACAATCTACTCCAAAACAGTCCACTGCTGTGAATACTTCCCCGAAGTATATTTTTATTGTCGGCGGGGTCATGAGTGGGGTTGGAAAGGGTGTGGCCTCGTCGTCGATTGCAACGCTACTGCAGGCTCGTGGACTGAAGGTGACAGCCATGAAGATTGATCCGTATATCAATGTCGATGCGGGTACGATGAATCCCACAGAGCACGGTGAGGTCTTTGTGCTCAAAGACGGCCTTGAGACTGATCAGGACATGGGCAACTACGAACGATTTTTAAATACCGATCTCCCCAGCATCAATTACATGACGACGGGGAGTGTTTATCTGTCCGTCATAGAGCGCGAGCGAAATCTTGGCTATGGTGGCCGTAATGTGCAGGTGGTGCCTGATATCCCCCTTGAGGTCATTAGTCGGATTAAAACAGCCGGCGCTACCGCCGGAGCCGATGTTGTACTGGTCGAAGTCGGTGGAACGGTGGGGGAGTACGAAAATATTCTCTTTATCGAGGCAGTGCGCATGATGAAGCAGGAAGCACCGGCCGATGTGGTGGTGGTGATGGTTAGTTATTTGCCGGTACCGGGCTCGATCGGAGAAATGAAAACCAAGCCGACGCAACATGCTGCTCGTACGCTGTCTACTTCTGGAGTCTTTGCTGACATGATTATCGCTCGAAGTTCAGTGGCGATTGATGCGAAGCGTAAAGAAAAGCTCGCCACGTTTTGTAATGTCCGACCCGAGAATGTCATCTCAGCTCCCGATGTGGATAGTATCTACGACATCCCCCTTAATTTTGAAGAGGATAACCTCTCGTCTCGACTGTGCTCACTTCTTCAGTTGCCATACAGTAAGACTGCCAATCTCGGCAGCTGGAAGCGTTTTGTTACGAAAATAAAGACTGCGACGACCCCAGTCCGGATAGCGGTCGTAGGGAAGTACTTTAACTCTGGTGAATTTGTTTTGTCTGATGTGTATCTTTCCGTGCTGGAGGCACTTAAATATTCTGCCGCACACCTTGATCTGAAACCAGAGATTACCTACCTCTCCGCTGCAGATTTCACTGATCCACGATCGACGAAGCGCCTCAGAGACTTTGATGGTATCTTGGTGCCGGGTGGGTTTGGAACGTCCGGTATTGACGGAAAGCTTAACGTCATCGCCTATGCTCGTCGTCAGGGAATTCCGTACTTCGGTATTTGCTATGGAATGCAGCTGGCAGTCCTTGAGTATGCCCGCAACGTACTCAAACTGAAAGGAGCCAGTACAGAAGAAATCGATCCACTGGCTCCGCACTTGGTAGTTGGACTCATGCCCGAGCAACGTGCTCACCTCGAGCAGAGTGCGCTTGGTGGGACCATGCGCCTCGGCGCGTACGATGCGGTATTGGAAAAGGGGACAATTGCGGCGACGGCGTACCGAACGCGCACGATCACCGAACGCCATCGCCATCGCTATGAAGTAAATCCTGAATATGTGGATCGACTCATCGGTGCTGGTATGGTTTTCTCGGGCACATCACCAGACGGACGATTGATGGAAATTGTTGAGTTGCCGAAGGACGTCCATCCGTTTTTTGTGGGCGTCCAGTTCCATCCCGAGTTACTTGCACGCCCACTCCGACCACATCCGCTCTTCACCGCCTTCATCAGTGCCGCCTTCGATCAGAGTTGTCGTCATGACTAAGTGTACGCATTACCTTACTGTTCTAACTGTCAGTATCAGTTCGTTTGCGCTGTTTCAAATCCAACCACTCTTAGGTAAATACTTTCTCCCCTGGTTTGGAGGAGGAGCGGCAGTCTGGACGACTGCGCTTTTCTTTTTTATGTCGGTACTTGTCGTGGGGTATGGATATGCCGTATGGCTCGTCAGACAGTCGAGAGGAGTGCAGCTCGTCGTGCACGTAGGTGTCGTACTGACATCACTTGCCCTCTTAGCGTGGTACGGACTGGCGTGGCCATCACCGATTACGCCACCAATCAGCCTGCTTGATAGCCTGGCCGGACCAACGTCACTGATTATGGTGTGGCTCCTCGTGATTACCATTGCACTGCCGTACAGCGTACTTGCGGCGACCAGTTCTTTGGTGCAGTCGTGGTATGGTGGACGCACTGAGAAAGAGCCGATCTTTTTGTATGCAATTTCTAACCTTGGTTCACTGGTCGGATTTTTGAGCTACCCATTTTTGATTGAGCCGTATCTACCACTCACTAGTCAGGGCTGGTGGTGGGCAGGGTGGTATGGAGTATTTGCTGTTTCGATGATACTTGCCACTGTTCTGCTCGCGCTCCCACAGCGTACGGCTCACGAGGAAGGGGAGTCGGTCACCCCTCCAGCGTGGCAACAGTATGGCGCTTGGCTCGGGTACACCATGGTCCCGATCGTGACGCTACTCTTAGTCACTGAGCATGTGACCACCCAGATCGCGGCTGTCCCACTATTATGGATTATTCCGCTCGCCCTCTACCTCGGCAGCTTTAGTCTCTCATTTTATACCGCACAGTGGCAAAAGTTTCCGACTATACGATTGTTGTTACTTATTTCAGCGCTCTTGCTTGGTGTGGTGATCGTTCAGGGACTCTTTGCGGCTTGGGTGTCTGCCGCAATTTTGTTTTTGTCAGCGGCACTTATCTTTCACTACTTTCATGAACAGGTGGTGGCGCACCGGCCGGCGACGCGACATCTCACAGAGTACTACCTCACCCTCTCGGTCGCCGGCCTAGTGGGGAGTGGACTGGTCCTACTTAGTCGTGCACTTATTCCGCTTCCGCTGGAATTCCAAGTGCTCCTAACCACTATTCTTGTCGTGATGATGCTTCGCTTTATCCGTGAGTTACCACTTTGCCAAGACCTCATTCAACCAAAGTTCTTTGGCCACATCACCTGGTTATTGCGTTTCATTATTGCCCTTGTGGTGATCATCGTGATCCAAAGTATCGTGTTACTCGTCGACGGGAGTGTGCTCCATGAACGTAATTTTTATGGCTACAAACGAGTCGCTGACTCACAGATGGCGGACCAACCCATCAGATCACTCCTCCACGGAAGGACGCTCCATGGGATCGCATTGGCCGGCGACTACTCGCCGCCGACGGTGTACTACGTGCCGTCCTCAGGGGTGGGTCGTATGTTTACATACGCCTCATCTACGAAACCAGATGGGTATCGTGCAGCGCTGGTGGGCCTAGGGACGGGCGTCCTCGCGGCGTACTGTCGGCCACAGGACACGATGACGTTTTATGAAATTGATCCGGCGGTCGTTGATATTGCACGCAATTATTTCCCGTTTCTAAAGACCTGTCCACAGGCCGAGATACTCATTACCGATGGTCGGCAGGGACTGGCTCGAGGCGTGGAAACTCAGGCGACACCATACGAGTACATCATCATTGATGCGTATGCGGATGATGCAGTCCCGGTGCATCTCCTCACGACCGAGGCTTTTGGTACGTACCTCGACCGACTCTCACTTGATGGTATGGTCGCGGTACACATTTCAAGCCGGTATCTTGATCTTACTGCAGTGATGGCCGGTCTCGCCGCAGAACATGGACTTGCGACTCGGCTCATTAATGATACGCCGACTGATCCGCTAGGGACACAGTCGATTTGGGTGTTGTTTGCTCGTGAAGAAGTAGTATTTGCTGATTTCGTGTGGCAAGACCTCGTGTCGGTACCAACCGACCAGACAGTACGGTGGACGGATAATGACAATGCTATCCTGCCGGTGATTCGGTGGTAGAATATTGGATATGGAACAAATACCAAACATCCATTCAGAACGCATTATCAACGGACTACAACTCGAAGAGTTGTGGTACGATTACGTTACCAGCAAGAGTCCACAAAGTACCCCCCGGGTATTAGATTTTGTAAGCACCTACCCACTGGTCGCACATATCTATAATCAATTAGAAGTTGATCAGGGGAGAGTACTCGACCCACAAGAGCCCCCAGTACGAGCAGAGATTGTTGCGTTCCTTGAGCGACACGGTGAAGCGATTTCTGTCACGGCCCTCGAGGAAGAGCTTGCGAGGGCGTTTGAACAAGCCCACCAGTACCATAATGAGCGATTGATTCGGGAAGAAGATTCAGCGGTACGAGATGCCCTCTCTAGTTCCCAAGAGCAATAGGAGATTGCGATGGTAAAGGGGTAGAGCAGAATAAAAAAATATGCTATGGTAGAGCGCGTCACCGCCAAAAGAGGCTGTGGCACTCTACCAATCTTGGGGTATCGTCTAATGGTAGGACATCAGGTTTTGGTCCTGAGTATCGAGGTTCGAATCCTTGTACCCCAGCCATTGACAGCTAGCACGATTTGGTCTGTAATTATGCAGCCGCAGCTAGCCCTAGACACGTAGCAAAACCACTCTCGACGAGAGTGGTTTTGCTATACTTCACTTATGGCACATTTAAATTATTACCTTGATCTTTGTGTTGATACATACGTTGTAAATGACGGAGCAGTTTTGTTACGACTTCATGACAAATATAATTACTGGGGCGCATCGGGCGGACATATTGATCCAGGTGAAGATGTAAATGAAGCGGCACTTCGAGAAGTTTGGGAAGAAGTCGGTCTAGAAGCGGAGCTGGTTGGTCCGTACGGATGGACAACGCAAGACAGTGACCACAATAAAGATTTGGTTCCTCCTATGTATGTGAATCGACACACGATCACAGACACACACGATCACTCAGCTTTTATATTTGCAGCAAGATCAGATTCGCGAGAGTTGAAGCCTCAGTCCAGTGAAGACATAGCCGCTGCAGCTAAATGTATTTGGGTGACTAAAGAAGAGCTTGATGAGTTAGTAAAGAACGACGAACGTCTCGGTCATGATACATATAGATACGCACTTGCGGCTTTAAATTTGGTTAATTAACAACGCGTCTCGTGCTAGCACGAGACGCGTTCGAATCCCTGACCGGCAGCCAACTCGTGCT
>CAYXOF010000029.1:0-10139 GCA_964466905.1 uncultured Candidatus Saccharibacteria bacterium
AGACGACAAGATTTCTCTTTCTATCAAACAACTTAAAGAAAACCCTTGGGTAACTGCCAGCAAGAAATACAAAAAAGACCAGGTGGTGGAAGGTGTGGTAATTAAGTACAACAAGCACGGTGCGCTCGCTTCAATTGAAGAAGGTGTCGCTGGCCTTGTCCATGTGTCAGAGTTTGAAAAGGAAGAAATCCTGAAATCTACTCTATCACTCGGTAGTGTGTACAAATTCAAGATCACTCTCTTTGAACCAAATGAACAAAAAATGACCTTGTCTTACAAAGAAGCCAATCCGGAAGTTAAAAAATAACCCAATCACCTATCAGACACACAAAAACCGGCATCTGCCGGTTTTTGTGTGTCTGTCACCACTGAGTTAAATAGTTTACAAAATGTGCTATCCGATCATACATTCTATGCAAAATGGACAACGTTCTTTTAATGACACTGATTCATCGCCTTTTCCACCCCTTCCGTCACCACGAGCTCGATCGCGGTTCGCGCTTTTTCATACACAGAAGGAAGCTGCCCTCGTTCCAAAATACCAAACGGCTTTAGAACAAACCGCTCAAGTGGTCCACCACCCGCCGGGCGCTGAATATTTCCTGTCAAAATATTCTTCGGCGCAATCCCGACCCGCACTCGAATAAAATTCTTGGTACCAAGAGCAGTAATGATCGACGCCACCCCATTATTCCCCCCCGCTCCTCGACCTTGAGAAATTTTTACTTCTCCAAACGGCAAATCGATATCATCATGGACGACGATGAGCTGATGATACGTTCCTTTCGGTACACATTTTACGACTGCACTACCCGATTCATTCATAAAGGTATTCGGATACAACACAGACACATCATGTCCACTTAGCGAACCGGTGCACACGCGACCAGACACTCCTGAGCGAACAACCAGTGACGGAAAATTCCACGCAGCACACGCATGATCAAGTATTTGCCACCCGACATTGTGTCTCGTGTGTGCATACTTTTCTCCAGGATTACCAAGTCCAACCAGCCAAATCATACGCACACATTGTACCGCACTTACGGTCTTCGTGTGAGCATAACAACCCGCACCGGCAATAATTTGTTTTTACGTTTTTACTCGCGTATAATACTTTCAATTACGTGCTATGCAGTTACTTACTCGTCTACTTTCGTTCATTACTGGCACACACTCTTCAGGCGAGCGTGACGAACGGCGCGAGCACCCACTCATGGAAATCGCGCGCTTTGCGATCATTGCGATTTTGATTGTCATTCCGATTCGCACCTTCATTGCCCAACCATTCATTGTATCCGGTGCTTCAATGGAGCAAACATTCCATAATGGTGAATACCTTATCGTCGACCAGGTCTCATATTACTTCCACCAACCAACCCGGGGTGATGTGGTAATTTTCCGCTATCCTCGGGATCCATCTAAGTACTTCATCAAGCGGATTATTGGTGTCCCTGGCGATACGGTGATTATTGATGGCAATGAAGTGACCATCAAAAATGCCGAATACCCTGACGGTATTATTCTAAACGAACCGTACATCGCAGACATGGCTCCGGGTGCGCCGATCAATGAAACACTCGGTGAACGCGAGTATTTTGTGATGGGTGACAACCGTAACGCTAGCTCGGACTCGCGAGTCTGGGGAGTGCTCCAGGAAGACCGTATCATCGGGCGAGCCTTTCTGAGGCTCTTTCCCCCGACCGAGGCAGACTACCTTCCTGGCGCACTGACGAGCGACCCCCTTATCAGTTCATCTTAAACAACGTATGAGCACACACACCCCGACGGAGTTTTTGAAAGTAGCCACTCACACCGCCGAGCACTTTGGGTTCAAGACGGTTGAGCAACTGAAAAAGAGTTATGATTGTAAGCAGTGCACCACCTCCCTACCACACACTGCCACTAATGCGCCGTCGCTCCCGATTGATGCCACCGACCAACTCCTCACCGCTGGACTCGCCACCTTTTGTGAAGAGCGGCTCCACGCGATCACCAAGCCCGTTCTCTTCTACAACACAACCAATGTGCCTGATACCGACGAAACCGCTGTCTCCTTTCACATATTTAATGTCTCACGAAGTATTGGTGAGGCGATCTTGATCCAAGTCACCCGCTCGCTCGCGACCGACCTCGGTCACGCTGATCACGTCGTGCGTATCAACTCGCTCGGAGATGCTGATTCTCTGACTCGTTATAGTCGTGAACTCACGACGTTTCTCCGAAAGCGTCTCGACACTATGCCCGTTGAAGCCCGTGAGTTTATGAAGCTTCACCCGCTCCATGCGCTCGCGCACCTGGTCGAGACAAACCACGACCTCGCCTATCGCAGTCCGAACCCACTTGAATACCTCAGTGATCCAAGTCGTAAACATTTTCGTGAAATAGTTGAGTACCTTGATATGAGCGAAACACCGTACGAAATTGACCCCAAAATGCTCGGTCGACATGAATACTACTCTGACGCACTCTTTACCCTTGATTTCCCGGTCTCTGATGTCCCCAGTGCACTCTCAATCCGAGGTGGACGCTTCGATGAATTCGCCCACCGCCATACGCGCACCAGAACACCCGTCGTCGGCGCTGTCGTGGTCCTCAAAGATAGTAAGGCACCATCGCGCGTACCACGACCGAAAAATACTCCCCCGGCAGTCTACGTAGTACAACTCGGGTTTGGACCAAAGATCAAGAGCCTTCTCCTGATTGAGCGACTCCGGCAAGCCGGCATCCCCGTCATGCACAACCTCGCCAGTGACTCCTTATCGACCCAGCTTCGTGAAGCAGAAGCTGAACAGGTACGCTACACCGTCATTATTGGCCAAAAAGAATTCGTAGACGGTACGGTCATTCTACGAGACATGAACGTTCGAAACCAAGAGTTTATTCCGGTTGATGCATTGATCAAAAAACTGAAGCGTTCAGTGGCAGTCGCCGCGTAATCACTTGCGGTCAAACCCAGAAGATGCTATGCTCTCGGGCACATATGGCAACCAATGTTCAAGTAGATAAAAACAGTAACGAAAGTAGCGCGAACGTCATTCGTCGCTTTACCAAGCGTGTACAAGGAGCCGGTATCGTACCGAAGGTACGTAGTGGTCGGTACTACGCACGAGTAAAGAGTCGCAACGTACAACGAACTGCTCGCCTTAAAAAAATCGAAAAACGAGAGGTGCACGAAAAGCTCGTCAAGCTCGGTAAGGTCCCTGAGACAACCAGAGGACGTCGACGATAAACCAAACACAAAAACCGCTGGTGTAAAACCAGCGGTTTTTGCTGTCATAGTAGCGTATACTAGTAGGCATGTCTTTTACCCTAGCGAGCAGTGTCGCGTCCTATCCTGACCTTCCATACGCTACCATCGGTACGGCGATTCTTGGCCGATCATACCAACTTTCCCTCAGTTTCGTCGGTCAAACTCGGGCGTCTCAATTGAATCAAACCTACCGAAAAAAAACCTACGTGCCGAACGTCCTCTCCTTTCCGCTCGACGAAGATACGGGCGAAATATACATCTGTCCCGCTGTGGCCCGCACTGAAGCACCAAAGCATCACCTTTCCTATGAACAATACGTACAATATTTATTTATTCACGGCTGTCTCCATTTGAAAGGATACGATCATGGCGATACAATGGAACGACAAGAGCAGCGCTACATGCGACGCTTTAATGACTTAGCCTCATGAGTGACACCATTATTACCGGTATTGACGTCGGTACCCACCAAGTGAAGGTGGCGGTGGCGCGCCTGCCGCACCGAGCCGCCCCAAACACAAAACCGGAAATCATCGGTGTTGGTTTATCAGAGAGTCGTGGACTCAAGAATGGCTTTATCACCAATCCCGCTGATGTCACCCGGAGCATCAAAAGTGCGCTCGTGCAGGCAGAGAAAGCCGCCGGGCTCACGATTCGCCACGCCCATGTCGCTATCGGTAGCATTGGTCTTGAAGAAGTGTATTCACACGGAGAAATCATTCCCGCCCGAGCTGACTCAGAGGTGACGGCCACCGACGTCGAAAAGGTAATGCAGGACAGTGAAGATCGAATCGCTGACCATATCCCAAACCGACGCGTCCTTCATAGTATCCCACTGCGGTACGTCATTGACGGCACCGAAGTACTCGGCCGACCACATGGACTTAAGGGGACCAAGTTTGAAGTCGACAGCTTATTTATCACCACCTACGACCAGCACGTTACCGACCTCATTAATGCGGTCGAACAAACTGGTGTGCAGGTGGAAGATGTTATCGCCTCCCCGCTGGCAGCGAGCTTTGTCCTTCTCTCGAAAGCACAAAAGCGGGCTGGGTGCGCGCTCATCAATATTGGCGCCGAAACCACCGCCATCGCTGTCTTTGAAGACACAACCCCAATCTCAGTTAAAATCTTCCCGACTGGCTCAAATGACCTTACCAACGACATCGCACTTGGCTTACGCATCGGACTTGATGAGGCAGAAAAAATTAAGCGTGGAGCAATGCATAGTGTCGCCTTCTCAAAAAAGCGCTTTGATGAGATTATCCAATCCCGCTATGATACGATTTTTCAATTAATCGACAGTCACCTCAAGAAAATTAAGCGTGACGGTCTCTTGCCAGCGGGTGCCATCATCACAGGGGGCGGAGCAGGGTCACCCGCAGCAGTTGAGCGAGCAAAAGAAGTGTTAGCCCTGCCAGCACGGGTCGCCACCCTTGAACTCGGCAAACACACAAAGGTGAAGGACGCCTCCTGGGCTGTCGCCTACGGGCTCTGCATGTGGGGCGCGAGCGATACCCCCGACACGACCGCAATCGGTATGGTTAAACAAACAAAGCACACGATCCTGTCCTGGCTCAGTCAGTTTCTTCCGTAACATTTCCTTAATTATGTCAATCACATAGTTACGGATACTGTCAATATAGTGACAGATAGGACCGGTGGATGTATGATGTTGTCATTACTAGCTGTACGGGAACTCAGGGGTGGGTCACCGCACGGAATGAATCACATGACAGTATGGAACAAATAAAATCAGACGTAGAATCCTTCGCCCGCATTCGCGTCGTGGGTGTTGGTGGGTCAGGCGGGAACGCCGTAAACCACATGGTGGCGTCGAAAGTAAAAGGGGTGGAATTTATTGCCATAAACAGTGATGCTCAAGATCTCCACCACTCGCTCGCAAAGAAAAAAATTCACGTCGGTAAAAACCTTACCCGTGGTCTCGGTGCCGGCGGCAATCCTGAGATGGGCCGACGCGCCGCTGAAGAAACACGTGAGGAAATCAACAATACGATTAAAGGATCAGACATGATCTTCATCACGGGTGGTATGGGTGGCGGTACTGGAACCGGTGCAGCCCCCGTCGTCGCTAAAATTGCCCGTGAGAGCGGAGCACTCACGGTCGGCGTGGTAACAAAGCCGTTTCTCTTTGAAGGTCAGGAGCGTATGCGCCTCGCCCTCCAAGGCATCGAGGAGCTCAAGAAAGAAGTCGACGCGCTCATCACGATTCCCAACGATCGACTCCTCGCGATTGTCGACAAAGAGACATCGATCCAAAGTGCCTTTGAACAATGTGACAACGTCCTCAAGCAAGCTGTGGAAGGGATCTCAGACCTCATTACGATGCCTGGTATCATCAACGTGGACTTCGCCGACATCCGCGGCGTCATGGAAAATGCTGGCTCAGCGCTGATGGGCGTGGGTATCTCATCAGGCGAAAAACGGGCCGAGGAGGCCGCTCGCGCAGCCATCAATTCCCCACTCCTTGAAGTATCCATCACGGGTGCCAAGGGTGTGCTCTTCGCGATTGCTGGTGGTGACGACCTCGGTATGCTCGAAGTCCAAGAAGCTGCTCGAATCATCACTGAATCAATTGATCCTCACGCAAAGGTAATCTTTGGAGCGATCAAAGACGAGAAACTCAAGAAAAATGAGATCAAGGTGACCGTGATTGCAACTGGTTTCCCTGAAGAAACGGTGGGCATCAGTAATCCAATAGCTCGGTATGCCCCGATTGAACGCACCCCAGAACGTACACCTACCCCCGCACCCACCCCAGAACCTGAACCAGAATCTACTCGTGGCAAAATCTTCAATTCACTGACGGCTCCTCGACGAACCGAGCATGAAACCCCGGCTCCAAAAGTGGAGGCTCCCAAGCGTGAACCAAAACCAGTCGAACCAGATGACGAAGACGATGACTGGGGAGCGGTTCCTGGCTTCCTTCGCCGATCAAAATTAAAATAGGTTAACTATCAACGATAAAGACACCGTCACCCTAATGCGTGACGGTGTCTTTTTGTATATGCTCATTGCATCCGAGCCATGCACACACCTCCGTCGCTATTGTTGCATCAGCCAATCGTACACACGACAACCAAGACAGATTCCGAGTGCACTCTCACACCACATCATCACGAGACAAATAATGCATACCCCAGCTGTCGCTGGACCACTGAGTCCAAACGCATACAAAAGAATCAACATACTCCCCGATAGCCCCAGGCCGATTCCCCACGCAAATCGCTTCGGTGCCGCAGGAATTGGTTCTGGTCGTTGGTGACGCACGAGCCACCTGGCCAGCTGGGAGAGTGGTGAAAACCGAATCCCGACCACTACCTTCATAAAAAAATCAAAGAATAATAGAGGTACGAGTGCCATGATAAAACGTTGGTCATGGAGATACCAGGCGTGAAAAAAAGCCAGCATACCAAGGACATAGGTCACGCCTGCACCAGCCCGTACTGCCCGCTCATTGAGTACGACCCGCGTGTGTGTTGTACCGTCAGAACCAACCTCAGTAACCGTCTGACCATACACACCAAGGCCGAAACTTTTTCCTCGAGAGAGTAGTGTCATCATGGTCCATATGATATACCCATAGGGGTATATCCGCAAGCGACAATGTGGTATGCTAGTAGCGCACTTATTTATCCGCATCTGTTACTTCTCATGTACGATCTTATCATTATTGGCGGTGGACCCGCCGGAACAGCCGCTGGTGTCTATGCGTCACGTAAGCAGCTCCGCACATTATTTATTACCAAAGATTGGGGTGGACAGAGTACCGTCTCGCCTGATATCCAAAACTGGATTGGCTCCCCTTCAATTAGTGGTGACGCTTTGGCTCGGGACCTCCGCACCCATCTCGAAACCTACGCCGGGAACGTCGTTGACATTATTGCAAACCAGCTCGTGACCACCATTACCAAAGCCGACGATGCCTTCTCGGTCACCACGACCGATGGTACGGTTCATACCGCAAAAGCCCTTCTCATCGCGAGTGGTTCTACCCGCCGTCGCCTCGACGTCCCGGGGGCTGCTCAATTTGAAAACAAAGGGGTCACCTACTGTGCCTCATGTGATGGTCCACTCTTTGCCGGGCAGGACGTCGTCGTCATTGGTGGCGGGAATGCGGGCTTCGAGACCGCTGCACAACTCCTCGCGTACACCAAGAGCGTCACCCTGCTCCACCGTGGCGCTGACTACAAGGCCGACCCCGTCACGGTCGCGAAGGTGCTCGCCCATCCCCAGATGACGGGTATCCTCAATGCTGACACCCTCGCGGTTGAAGGTGAAACATTTGTCAGCGGACTACGCTACCGAGATACCGTGAGTGGCACTGAGTCAGTCATCCCCGCTACTGGTATCTTCGTGGAAATCGGCATGTTACCGAATACTGATTTCGTTACCGACATCATCTCCCGCGATCAGTATAATCGCATTGTCATTGATCCTTGGACACAAAAAACCTCAGTCCCGGGCATCTGGGCTGCCGGTGACTGCACCAATATCCTCTACCATCAAAATAACATTTCAGCCGGTGATGGCGTACGGGCACTCGAAGACATCTACGTCACCCTCAAAACAAAGTAGCGCTCCTCTAATAAAAATAAAAGCGCCCCAAGCAGGGCGCTTTTATTTTTGTACAACGTAGAGTTTTGGCCTGCGCGCATTTGCTCGTAGCCGCGAGCTAGTATGGGGATACTTCACCACCGCGCAAACCTGATACCAGAATCGCACACTTATCAATGAATGGAAAGTATGTAAAATATCGTTATTTCAAGGCACTTGTGTGGATAAACCGTGTATAACTTTGTAGATAACCTTTGTATAAGTACCTGCATAAAGCCGCGTACAATCGCCTTGACATACCCTGCTCACTCCCTAGTATAAAAGGTGCTGTAACACCACTCATTACTCACAGCACTGCCGTGATCACACAGCCAACGTTGAGTTTATTATCAACCAAGCTAACGTACACGCTTATGCAACGATCATACACTTTGTTCGTGACTCACGACGAACTACTGGCGAGTCAATCCATTGGCCGCTTCAAATATCTCTACGACCTCACCTTGCGACTTGGTTCGCGAGAGACAGTCAACTTTTTACTACAAGAAAGGTTGTCTGAACGACAACGTGAAAGTCTTGAAGTAACATTTGATCCATTTGAGATTGAACTAGCATCAATTCGGGTCACCCCATATCATCATCAAACTCTCGTGACGGTGGAGCTCCAACCCAAAGAACTCGGAACTATTCGGTTACGATTTACGTATCCTGATAATCCTGCCAAAGTACCCCGGTGCAGCTATACAGCACCCTTCACACCGCGTCGCCGGCCGATCCCCCTCCCCGCCTAGTCACCTGTCTTGTCTACCAACAAATAGAGACCAGTTGCTTCATCGTACTGTCGGTGCAGTGCGGTAGGGTACGTATCGACGAACACCTCAAGCGTCACCCCAACCACCATCGATGCAACGTGGCCACCGAAAGTGTGGTTCTGTGCATCACTAAAGACCGCGTGCATATGTACAAATGGTTTTCCATCTTTCAGAGCAACATTCGCTGTGAGTGATACCACTTCATAGAGGTCGGGATAGGTAGTGAATCGATATTCGCGTACATCAAGTGCATAGTACCCACACACTACCCGAGTCACTGCTCCAATCCCACTGATGCTCCCAGCATGCACCTCCGTCGTTTCGCAGTATGCGGTCAGCGTCTTTACTACCTCCTCACCCTGTTCTAGTACAAGGAATGTACGCGTCGGTGTGAGCGAAACCACCTGCATACCCTACGCAGCAAAAAACGTCCCGACCCCGTACGCCAACACCGCAGCGGTACCGCCGACAACAACTACCTCAAAGAGTGATGACCAAAGCTTTGCGCCGATCACTCGCCACTTCAAGAGACCAAGGGTAATGAGTGCACCGAAGGTACCAAAGAGCGAGTACATGAAGGCAGTCGCTGGGTCACCACTCTCTTCGAGTATAAAGGGTAGTAGTGGTATCGATCCAAATACCATGAAGGATAGGAACGTCGCCAGACCAGTAAAAATCTCATTTTCGCCTCGCGGGTCAGACAACTCAAGCTCATGTTGCATCATGAAGTCCAACCAGTACTCTTCATTCCGAGCATAAATCGTCGCAAGTGCTGCCGCATCATCGGCCGAAAATCCCCTCGCTTCCATGATATGCACGGTATCCTGCAGCTCCTGCTCAGGCTGACTACGCAATAACGCCAACTCTTTTTGTCGTTCGACCTCATAGAGATCTTTCTCTGATCGCACCGAAAGGAAATTACCGAGTCCCATTGAAGCTGCGTCCGCGAAGAGATTGGCGAGCCCAAAGAGCAATACCACCGCAAAGGAGAGCTGGGTCACACTATCGTTTGAGAGCGCCGCCCCTGCAAAGCCAGCTACCACCGCAAATGTGGTCACAATACCATCAATTCCACCATAGATCACCTCCTTGAAGTAGGCGGCAAAGGTGGCTCGAAGTTTTTGTTTTGTATCATGCATATGGACAGTATGATAGCACAGTGCTGACACTAGCTTTTTTAGATATGTTTGGTATGATGGTGCGCACGTTTGGCCCTATCGTCTATCGGTTAGGACATCAGGTTTTCATCCTGGAAAGCGGGGTTCGACTCCCCGTAGGGTCACAGCAGGCAACAAAAATCACATGCTTTACGCATGTGATTTTTGTTAACAAGCAAATAATTTTGCTTGTGCGCCTGCTGTGAGGCCACAGGCATGTTTCAATTCCCTTCCCAGGAATTGAAACAGCCGAGGCGAGGTCGACAAGTACTTAGATTTTTATAAACGCAGTGCAATAAAAAGCTTAGTAACTTGTGACCACACTCAGCGTTTTATTAA
>CAYXOF010000030.1:0-10093 GCA_964466905.1 uncultured Candidatus Saccharibacteria bacterium
TCTAAGTAGGCGGAATTGATAGTATTGAATTCCTGAGTCAGGGCGTACGTGTCTAGATTTTGAAATGTCAGCGTCTCAGCGTTCTTCCAACCTGGCGCCTCAATCGAAGCAGGAAATACATTAATAGTTCGAATGACATACGCATCACTCGTAAACTGGGCGTACGTCAAATAACCTCCAAGAGACAAGAGGGTGAGGATAAATAGGTACTGTAATAGGTTTTTTGATTTAAATAATCTGACCTTCATTAACGCGTACCCACCTCGAAAATTGACGAGGCTTCAGGTAACAGTATACCGCGCGTCTTCCTAAAAAGACGCGCGGTAGTACACAGTTTTTTGTATTTTTCTGGTAAAGCTACTTGAGAATTGACTTTACATCATTGATTTCTTTTTCAATCAAGGTCTCAGAGACCTCAAGGGCCTGCGTAAGACCTTCTACTGCGTCTTTCTCACTTTGAGATAACCGCTTTCGCTTCGTTATCATATTGACCTGATCGTAGATCTCATCACGGAGCGCCGAGAAGATTTTTTCCATCTGATCTTGAATCTCTCGAGTTTCCTTGCGGAGCTTTTCCTCTTTTTGGCGGAGTACCTTTTGTGAATACCAGATGTATCCGATCAGAAGCACAACCATTACAACCAGGAAGGCAATGAATAGATTAATTGGTGTTAAGTAATCGAACCAAGATGTCTCTTCTACGATCTCAGCTGGCTTAATCCAGCCTGCTGTGATGAGTACCGCCACACTACCTTCTCGGGTGTTCCCAGCCATGTCGGTAGCAACCACCTTAACCGTATACGTACCATCTTCTAGCTCCTTGAGTAAGTAACCAAGTTTAGCTTCGTCTGGCGTGATCCGGAACGGCTCTTTATCAGCCACGGTCATGTCATAGTACTGAATGCCGGACGTAATATCTTGCGCCTCAAAGGTGAGCAAAGGGAAAGCGCTTGGCGTCGTACCAGCTCGTACTGCAATCGCA
The DNA here is from genome assembly GCA_964466905.1 of uncultured Candidatus Saccharibacteria bacterium. Lineage (GTDB taxonomy): Bacteria > Patescibacteriota > Minisyncoccia > Phycocordibacterales > UBA918 > OLB19. The sequence goes on from CAYXOF010000030.1 coordinate 983, forward strand.
AATGGTTCTGGTGGTGTCGTGTCAATCAGGAGCTTTCGATTGACCGGTGCTCCCCAGCCCACCTGGTTGCGGTAGTTGACACTTACGTATTGCACGCCATCGGTCACATTCTCGGCAGTTATCACAAACTCATCAATTGGTGGCTCAATGATCGCTTCTTTATCTAGCTCTGGACGATTGTCAGGTGAGGTCGCAATGGCGATAGCGATAGCGTTTACATCAAATGGAAGCGTCCAGGTGAAGGCTCCGTTTTTGGTTTTATACCACGTATCAGAATCAAGGAATACTGTTGAACCAATCTCGGGAGCCCGTGGCGCATCTCCAAAGATAATCGCTTCTGTATCATTTGGTTCGGTGGTTGGAGTCGGTGTGGGGGTGGGGGAAGGTGTCGGTGTCGGTGTGGGGGTAGCGGCAGCTGCAACCGTATACGTTGCACCAGTTGCATTCTTAAACACATCCGTACCTCTACCATCAGCCGCCAGAACCGAGGCGCCACTCGCAAAATTTACCGCACCCGATCCATCGGCCACTGCTCTAAAGGTGACATTAACAAGGTTGGACGTCGTCGTAAAGGGCGTCGTCGCACCACCGCCGAACGAGACAGTACCGGCAGAGTTAGAAAATGTTGGCTCAGTCGTCCAAAGTGAAAATATCGAACCATCCTTACTCACACTCACCACCGACAGCTTCGTCGGATCAAACGTCAGACCAGCCTCCACCGCATTGACACTGGCTCCACCTGGTACCACTCGTACAGTCGCCGTAAATGTCTGGCCGGCCGTGAAGCTACCACTCGCAGGAGAAATAACCAAATCAGCTGCGTACATGACGCGCGGCAAAATGAAACCAAGGAGCGTGAAGGTTAGCAGAAGCGCTAGGGTACCTACACTCGAGAAGTTTATGCGATGATTGGTGATAAAGAACATAAGAACGCTGTGATAAATTACTAACGAGATCGAGCCCGTGGTCCGCCCGGCTGGATTTTAAGCTGGACCTTGGACTTATCTTCTGGCTTCAAGAGTGGCAAGATGAGAATCAGTACACCGTTCTTGATTTTTGCTTCTGCTTTCTCGATATGCACACTTTCGGGCAGGATGATGCGTCGATAAAAATCTCCCCACAAGCACTCTTGTGCCACAAACGCACCACTTGGCTTTTTCCTTGGAAATACGAGATACTCAGGTCTCACACGTCGGCCTTCGATCAAGACGATATCTGCATCTCCTTCGATTGAGACATGCACATCTGACATATCAGCTCCGGCTGACTGTGCATAGATCACAATCTGCTGTTCTGATTGAAATACGTCAACATTAAGCTGAGCTACTTTATCAACTGAGGTCTCCTCAGCAGCGGACTGCAAAGCTGCGTCTCCGCCTCTGACACCACGACCTTTGAGTCTTTGTAAGAAGGACATATCAATACTATTATACGAGGTTCTGAATCCTAAATATCGGTGTTACCCACACATTTTATCCAGTCCAATTAAACAAGAGAATGGAGAAGTCGGTGAGATTGACTCGACTATCTTGGTTGATATCAGCTGGAGGATCTGAATCGCCACCGTTTGAATTCCACCAGAACAACAGAATCGAGAAGTCGGTGAGATTGACTCGACCATCACGGTTAAGGTCAGTATTGAGCGGTACATCCGCTGCTTGACCCACTCCGTAAAATGTATACGTCGAGAAATTACTTTTTATACTTATACCGCTACTCTGTTCGGCCTTCGCCCGCACCTGATATGTTCCGCGACTAAAAGTGGAAGTATCGACATTCACTGACCAAGCACCTGAGGCGTCAGACGAGGCCGTTAGCGTACTCACTGCACCACTCGAGGGGCCATTCTCAATCGTCACGACTGCATTTGGTAATGCGTACCCCCGCAACGTTAGCGTTGCTCCCGGATCAACCGGATCGGGAGTGACAGCGATACTTGGTGCGATGTTAATGTTACTCAGTGATGACGTTCGCGCACCAGAGACAGTGAACGAAGTACTAAATGTTGATGATTTTATTCTATTACTGTCAGTGGCATACACACCAAACGTATACGCACCACGTGCAATTTGATCAAGCGTGATCTCATAGGCACCTTGCTGATTGGCGGTTGTCTGCCCCGCCGCCTTACCGTCAACGAGGATGCTGACGACACTGCGTGGGAAGGCATACCCACTAATCACGACTCGCGCATCTCCACTCTCGTACGGACCATCTGTACTTTCAAAGCCGCCGCCAGCGGTAGTTCCGGTCCGACCTCCGCCGCCACCTCCTCCTCCACCACCACTTCCACCCGTTCCTGCATCACCGCCTTCAAGCGGGGTCTCACCACTCGAGTTACCTGTCTCCCCTCCACTACCGCTCCCATCACCACTACCGTCATTGCCTGAACCACTGCCATCTCCAGAGATACTTCCTTCACTGTTAGCCGTCCCGGTCGGCTGGTCGTTAACGGTAAATTCGATGATGTAGTCGTCGATGTTGAAGTTACCCTCATCATCAATACAACGCACGTAAAAGGTGGCGACCGAGCCGGGGGTCACCGGCACAACCGTCGTGTGGAAAATGAGACCAGTGTTACTGAATGTATTTGGCATGGCACTATAGGGAGTACTTGATGCGGTGCTGTAACGACAAATCGAAAACTCATCCGTCTCAAGTGCAATCTCTACATTAAGTGTCGTTCCTCCGACCGTACTCGTCGGCGAACCATTAAAGCGCAGTGGCGGAATCGTTTCAGTCGTATCAGCTGGTCCTGCACTTACCTGCTGCACGAGCGCAATCAAAAATCCTGCATCTGCGACCACAGAGGCACCCTCAAAGATCTCCATCTGGACGGCATGAGTTCCGGTTGTGGTGGCGTTTTTGATTGGTCGAATATCTCCCGGTGATGTGGTAGTACCGGTCGTTGTACTAAACACCAGTTGTGGACCTTGACTCACTGAGGTGTGATTCCCTATTCTAATCTCGATTTTATCGTCGGTCTGCAGACCACTATCAGGCGCCAGGGTGTACCGGATCAGACCAGGACTACCGGGAATAATGGTCACCCCATCAATACCGGGAGCAGCCACTGTGCTCGCAGGTCGTGACACTCCACCGACCGCCAACTCAACATTTCGCGCACTAAAGAGCGGTGTACTACTGACAGTAAACCCAGGTGGTGGGGTGATCTCAATATACCCACCCGGAGCAACATCAGTACCGAGCACAAATGACAAAGTATGATTAGCATAGGCACCAGGAGCCGAGGTCGATATCAAATCGCGATAGGATGCAATATTCCGCGCCTCAGTTTCAAGCACACCCACTACAAACACAACAGCGAAACATAAAAGCGCATAGTACACAAACGACCACGACCGTGAAATGGAAAACATATGTCGTTCTATAGTTCTATTGTACCTTGTCACCTTTCACCAAGCTGCTCGTAACACACAGTTACGCACGTGCCGGTACCTGTTCCTTCGTAGCTTGCTCACGGGTACGCAAGTAGTCGAGCACATAATTGAGCACGATCAGGAGAAGAAGAATAAACAACACACCACTCAGCACAAAGGTACTGTAGTCAGTCGCCGTCGCTGGTTGTGAATTAAGTCGGACAGCGATCTCCCGTTCTGACAGCGCCGCCTCCCTTGCATCGAGCTCGCGCTGCCGTTCGGTAAGCGCAGCAGTGATTTGATTGAGTTCAGTTGGCTTCACACCAGCTGACATCCCCACCGCTGTCGCCACATAATCCATGGTCCCTCGCGACAACTGACTCGTTGTATCAGCAATGAGGCCACTCACGAAGAGGAGTACAAGAGCGAGTGTACAGGCACTGACCCGCAGAATTTTATGGTAGTGAGAATCAGCAAGCATATTCGAATGAATTTAAGCAAACAATGCCAGGAGTACGATCATAAAGAGCGCAGTTACCGCCAAGAGCACTACCGTCATCAAGAGCCATACATTAGTACTATTTTGTCGTCTTCGCACCAACTGCCGACCCCGGACTGGCATCGCGTGCGCCAGGGTACGACGAATGTAGAGACGAACGATTAGAAAAACAACTAGCAGGATCACCGCGAGGATACCAAGGGCTGGACCTATGATACTCATCGGTAAAATCCAAAACGTTACCGTACTTGAGGTCGTTTGTTTTCCATTTACCTCGCCGTAGACTAAACTCACCACCGCTTCATACCGACCAAAACCAGTACCATCTTCAGACCACTCCACCTTAAAATCATCTCGCACTCGCCCAGGAAATACTCCGGCTGAACTCTCGTTCATTGTGAGTGTGGCAACCTCCTGGCCAAACATATTTCGTATCACGAGTGGACCAATTGGCCGCACGAGGACGTTACCCGTATTTTCAATATTTGCACTAAAGGTCACGAGCTTATTTCCATACAGGAACTTATCAGTAGAAAACTGTCGAATACTCGCCCGCTCGACCACATCGCCTCCCACCCGCAAACTGATGATATTGGCCACCTGAAACCCAACCGCCGCGCCACTTTCATTTATCTCCGGAGCTTCGGCAGTAATCATCACGCTACCAAAGTGCCCACCTGGACTTGCATCCGTGGGTATCGTGATTGTAAATGGAACAATGACTTCTCCGTTTGCACCAATGGATACTTCTGTTGTCGACAAACTGGTCCAGCCGGATAATTCATAGCCGGATTGATCTGCCCCAGGACGCAAGAATACTGGCACGCCACCAGGCCCCACATCCGTAATATCACGCACAGATAAGTAGTATGTTTCATCTGTGCTATTAAGATTGACAATCTTAAGCTCGTAGCTATGCGTCGTACCAGGCTCCAGGGCCCCACTTGGCTCGATAACAGCTGGCTGAATTCGCACACCACTTCCCTGCGCTTGAGCGAGATACGGTATTAACAAGAGAAAGCATGCCGCTGTTCCAACCAGAAAAAACCAAAATGAATTGCGTACCAATGCGTGCATATAGGGTATCTAAAATAGATTAATGTAATAACCAATAAGTTTCATCAAGTATAGCACTTACCAAAGTGCATTCTGTTCACTACACACAATCACATACACACATCCAATGAATCACGGTGTGACACACAAAAACCCCTTTCGGGGTTTTTGTGTTGATTACATTTTTTGATTGTTTGATTAGAAGGTTGGTGTTGCGATGTAGGTCAGCGTTGTATTGTAGTCATCTCCAGCTTCCTGCAAGGGAGTGATCTGAATTTGGTACAAAACGTCTGCTTGTCCAATATCTTGAGTTGAATTATCAGCTGGACCATCATGTGTGAAGACCACACGTGGTGAGGTCGAAGCGGCAATGAACTCATTGGCACCAAAAGCGAGTGCAAGGTCAGAGTCGTTTGATGTCAAACCCCAGTGTCCCCAGGTAGTTTCGTCGAGAACATTATTACCTGGTGCGTTCCACACTGTACCTGGTACAGCGACATCAGAACCATCATCAAAGTTATCGATGATAGCGCCTGTAGATGACTCTAGATCACCATCAGACTCAACAGTTACCACAAAGCCGTTACGTGCATTTGTTGCAACATTGAGCCGTTGGGCTAGTGACTTTATTTCACCAGCGGTCAAAACTCCAAATGGAATCTCGTCGTTGGTGGTTGAGCCAGTCGTAGACGCACCATTGACTGCAGTCGAGGTGGCGAGGCCACTCACTGTAAAGTCAAACACGGTATTGACGATCGCCGTTACAAGCACGTTATCAAGGATGGCGACACGTGTCTTACCAGTATCACCGTTTCCTGTGTTGACAACAAATTCATATGAATCTGTCACACCTGGGTTAGTAATTACTCCTGGCGCGATCACGACTCGTACTTCTTGACCAGCAGTGGCAGTGATGTTGTTGAATGAAATCACTTGACCAGTTGAGTCGAATGCTAGTGGCGAAGCTGCCCCCGCGTTGACGGTCACTGTCAAGTTTCCTACGACAGATGCGTCAACTCCTGTAAAACCTGATGGGAAGGTAATTGCAATCGTGTTACCGGGTGCAATTGAACTTCCAGTCGGGACAGTGAATCTGATGTCGTGTCCTGAGAGGGCACTTAGGTCAGAGTCGGTAAGTGTATTACTTACGTTGGTTAGGTTAGCTGCTTCTACAGTGCTGTACATTCCGATTGAGGAAAGGAGCACCGCAGTTGCAACGAGTGTCGCGGCCACTCGTTGCGAAACGCCAACAGTTGTTGGAATTGCGAACATGTTCTTTTTTTTATTTATTTATTAAATAACTTTTTTGTCTCTACGCGTACAAATGCGTGGTGACACTCGATTGAAGTATTCTGTGGAGAATCATAGATGTGATGCGTAGTGAAAAAGTTTCAGCCTGCTTCTATCTATGTACTTCAATCGATCTACCCATAGTTTACCTTTTCTGAGACACCCTGTCTGAGAATTGCTGTTGATAACCTTTTTGTCTCTATGAGAGTTCCTATAGAATCACCCTATTTCGTAACTATTTTTATCAGAAGAGGCAGGATTTTTGTATAAAAGTTATCACGTACAACTGTCGCTTATCCTACGACGCTGACACGACAGGGACATCCTTCCACTGTGTCGTATACGATGGCATGAGGAGGGCGCGCTTCGGACGCCAAGTTGCCTGTGCCGGCGTCGTCCCGAGCCATACCTGCCCCGTGGCAAACTTTTGATTGAGCGCATCCACGACGGACCATACGCCGACACTTTTCTGTGGTGTTTCAAGGAGCGACAGCTGACCATTTTCGGCCGCCAGACCAGCCACCATCACCCCGACTTTTTGGTACGGCACTCCTGGCACGTAGCGATGCATGAGGAGCCCCAGGGCAGCTCTGAGTAGGACATGCGTATCAAATACTGGCTGATCAAAGGTGATGTCAGCCCGAATCCCCTGAAAGGCATAGTCACCAAAGCGACTTGGCCGAACCCAGATTTTGAGGTACGTCGCCCCCGTACCAAGCTGTCGGATATCCGCGCCTACTTGGTTTATGTGGTACGTGAGTGCATCTTGCACCACTACCATGTCCGTCGTCGCTTGATTGAAAGTACGCGAACTCATCAGGCTTTTTTGCGCCACTGCCCGCTTGACTCTGACGGGCGAAACCGGACGACCAGCCAACTCTGACTGGAGCGCCACTGCCACTACCCCGAAGCGGGCGCGCAAACGATCAGCTGGCACCAAGAGGAGGTCAGCCACCGTAAGGAGACCCACCCCTCTAAACTGTGCCACCAACCCAGACCCAATCCCCCATATCTCACCGAGTGGTATATCAGTAAGTGGAACAGGTGGGGTATCCACTCCCCAAATAGTCACCTGGCCCGTCTGCTTTGTGCACCGATTCGCGAACTTCGCTTGTGTCTTTGACTGTCCGATACCGATTGAGACAGGTAGCCCAAGTGACTGTACGATGACAGCCTGCAGTTCCGCGGCAATTGCGAGCACATCGCCGTCCGGGGGCACCAGAAAGAATGCTTCATCAATTGAATACTGTTCCACACTTGAAAGCTTAGCTCGCATGATCTCAAACACCCGCCGTGAGAGGTCACGATAAAGGGTCAGATTGGCTGAACAGGCCACTGCCTCCATGTCTTTTAAGCTGTCTTTTATCTTGAAATAAGGGACACCCATGGGTATACCGCTGTCCTTTATTTCTTGAGAGCGCGCGATCACACAGCCATCGTTACTTGAGAGCACGACGACCGGTCGTCGTCGCCAATCAGGCCGAAAAGCCCGTTCACACGATACGAAAAAATTATTACAATCGAGGAGACCGATGGGCTCTGTGTACATATGTCATTGATATAAGATGCCGTCAATCGCCTGTACCCGCTAGTATACCAAACCCTCGTGCTATACTGACACGCATGACTAATCAGTACTTCCGCGCTGGGGCTGGGACGGTGCTCTACCGAGAAGACGGCACTATCGCCATCTTTCAGCGCGCGAACCTCCCTGAGGTTTGGCAACTCCAGCAAGGTGGCTGTGATCATGATGAGACGGTGGAAGACACCCTTTGGCGAGAATTATATGAGGAGACTGCGCTCACCCAGGCACACATCACCTCCGTCACCCCGTACCCGACCTGGCTCCCCTACCCCTACCCAGATGCTATGCGCAGCCAACTCCGCGACCCCAACTGCCTTGGTCAGATCCATCGTTGGTACTTCCTCAAGCTCGCACCAGAGACCGTGATCGACGTCACGCAAGCGGCGGATAAAGAATTCCTCGCGTGTCGCTTCACCACCTGGACTGACCTCTTGGCAGCGCAAGTACCACCACACGACATTAAAAAAGTCGTCTACCAGACTCTGGCGAACTATTTTGCGACCACCATCATGGATACTCAAACCCATCGTACAGCGTAGCGAATATGCATGAAGTAATCACCGATATTGGCGACCACTCCACACCTGAAGTCGTACCTGACCAAGACGCACTGCGTGAAGCACGAAACATCCGGGAGTGGCACGTGGAGGCCCTAGACGCGATCACTCCCGCCACATCAGCCGAGACCCTCGCTGAACTCATCGCCCGTGCTGAGGAAATCATGCACACGTATAATGAATACCTGAACCAAATAGCCAAACTGGACGATGGCCCCAGAGAACATGATCACGCAGAGCTCCAAGCAGAGCGCCAGGCCTTCTTGCACAACATAAGTCACGCCCTCCTCCGCTACACCAGCAATGCCAACAGCCTTCCAACCACAGACAGCGAACACCTCACCATAGTATATGACACGCTTCTCTGCTACCACCGGATCATCGAGAGTAGCCCTGACCTTGGTCAGGGAACAATTGACGCTCACCACACCCTCCTCTTAAGCCCGACCCTCCTTGATGACGCGCCAACAACATGGCACCAGGCAGCCTACACACGCGCGACGGTGACCCTCATGCCGAACGTAACCAAGACGGAGACAACCGAGAACGATGCAATTGAAAGAGAAATGTGGCAAGCGAAAGCTACTGATATCCTGAGTCACGCCTGGCCCACCGACCGTGAAGAAATTGGTATGGCGCTTGGCGCAGCCTTTTATAAAGTATTTGGTCATCGCACAGAAGACATTTTGAGTGCATGGGATACCTGTACCGCTCAAGATAATCGCCAACCACAAACAGAGGCTG
>CAYXOF010000031.1:0-10036 GCA_964466905.1 uncultured Candidatus Saccharibacteria bacterium
GTTCTTGATAAGTTCATTCGCGCCGCAGATTATCTCTCCGCCGCACAGATCTATTTACAAGCTAATTTTTTACTCGAAGAACCACTTAAGCCAGAGCATATTAAGTCGCGCCTTCTTGGACACTGGGGGACCTGTCCGGGAATAAATTTTACTTACGCACACCTCAACCGCGCCATTATTGCTCATGATGTGGAGATGATGTTTGTCCTTGGTCCTGGGCATGGGTTTCCAGCGGTGCAAGCAAATTTGTTCATTGAGCACACCTTGTCCAAGTATTACCCAGTCATGCCGCGGACGACTGAAGGGATTGCGCACATGGCCAAACAATTCAGTTGGCCGTATGGTTATCCGAGCCATAGTAATCCGGAAGCCCCTGGTGTCATTTTAGAGGGAGGTGAACTCGGGTACGCACTCGCCACCTCCTACGGTGCCGTACTTGATAACCCACACCTTGTCGTCGCCTGCCTCATTGGTGATGGTGAAGCTGAAACTGGTCCCACTGCGACTGCCTGGCATTTAAATAAGTTTATTGATCCCGGTACTAATGGTGCGGTCTTACCGATTTTGCATCTCAATGGGTATAAGATATCCGGTCCGACTATCTATGGTCGCATGAGCGATGAGGAGTTGCGATCGCTCTTTTATGGGTATGGGTATGAACCGCACTTTGTGGATGCGTATACGAGTGAAGATGTGCATCAAGTGATGATGGAAACGCTCGACACCGCGGTTGAGGCAATTCGCTTTACGCAACACTGTGCACGGGAAGGTACGCTTCAAGAAACACCACGTTGGCCTATGATTATTTTGCGCACCCCGAAAGGCTGGCACAGTATTGCTCAAATCGGCGATAAGAAAATTGAAGATAATCACTATTCTCACCAAGTGATTGCCGATGGTGCGAAGCATGATCCGGAGCAGCTTGTACAGCTCGAGCAATGGTTACGATCGTACCGTTTTGGAGAACTTTTCCACGGCGACCATTTTGATCCAGACATTGAATCACTCGTACCTCGTGAAGATCGACGCATGGGTGATTCGTCGCATGCGAGAGGTGGCGATCCCCATTACAAGCCACTCATGCAACCGCCACTACGAGAGTACGCAGCAACGAATACTTGCGACTTAGATCAGCCAATCTGTGGTACCGAAAGTAGTATGGAAGCAATCGGACGTTACTTACGGGACACGATGCGGCTCAATGAGGGACATCGTAACGTTCGTTTGTTCTCGCCGGATGAGACGTATTCGAATAAAGTCCATGCTGTGTTTGAGTACACAAAGCGGGCATTCGTGTGGCCACACAAAGAGTGGGATAAGGATTTAGCGTGGGATGGGCGGGTGATTGAAATGTTGTCCGAACATAGTCTACAAGGATTAATGCAGGGATACATACTGACAGGCCGACATGGACTGTTTGTGTCGTATGAAGCGTTCGTGCAGATAGTGGCCAGTATGGCCGACCAATATGCAAAATTCCTAAAAATTGCTCGGGAAGTGAAATGGCGCGGTACCATTCCATCACTCAACTACATTTTGACCTCGACTGGGTGGCGGCAAGAACACAATGGTTTTTCACACCAAAACCCTGGTTTCATTGATGGCGTTCTGCAGCGACAAGGTTGTTATACCAATGTCTATTTCCCAGCTGACGCAAACACTGCGATTGCTGCATTCAATCGCATGATGGGTTCCACGAAGGAGATCAATGTGCTCGTTTGTGAGAAGCGTCCACTTCCAGTCTGGCGTACCATTCAGGAAGCTGAACAAGATGTGGCCGACGGTGTATCAATTTGGCAATTTGCTAGTGATGCTGATCCGCACGTAGTGTTTGCGGCTGCAGGAGATTATCCGACACTCGAGGCGCTCGCAGCAGTGAGCTTGGTACGAAAAGTTATCCCTGAGCTTCGTATTCGGTTTGTAAATATTACGTCGCTTTCAGCGCTTGGCATGGGAAATTCACAATGCCGTGTTCTTCGGCACAACTTTGAAGATTACTTCACTGTCGATAAACCAGTTATTCTCAATTTTCATGGGTATCCACAGACGATGAAGCAGGTGCTGTTTGATTACGCGGTTGACGCACGTCGCTTCAGTATTCATGGCTATGAGGAGAGTGGTTCTACCACGACGCCGTTTGATATGATGGTGCGCAATCGGGTTGATCGTTTCCATCTTGCAATGGAAGCAATTGCAAAAGCAGCTGAGATGGGTGTGATTACCAACGAAGTAGCCCAGTCACATATAGCTGATTTCCAAGAACGTCTCCAGGCACATCGCCAATACGCTATTGAATATGGTGATGACCCAGAGGAGATTACGAATTGGGTATGGGAATCACGCTCGTAGTCAACCCAGGTAGCACTTCTCGCAAATACGTACTCTACAACGGTACTGATCAGCTCCTTGAGCTTGCATTTGAGCAGGCAGGTGAAGGGCATGAGGTGTGTACGCGCAAGGAGGGGGTCGCGCAGACGTGTGGTTCGATCACTGATACGGAATTTTCTGCCGCAGTACAGCAGGTGGCGACTGAGACTGAAAAGTATCTTTCGCAATTAAGTACGACGCTTGACGTTATCGGAGTGCGGGTGGTGGCACCGGGGACACACTTTCAGCGTCACCAAATTATTGATGATGCGTTCATGTATCGATTGCGCCAGATTGAAAGTGCCGCGCCACTCCATCTCCCTGCACTCATCCGTGAAATCGATCAACTGCGTTTAAGTTTTCCTGGTACCCCACTCATAGCGGTATCTGATAGCGCATTCCACGCCACGATGCCAACGTGTGCGCGGGACTATTCACTTCCACAGAACGATACAGAGATGTACGACATTCATCGATTTGGTTACCATGGTTTATCAGTGGCGTCAGTTCTTGGAGGAGCCGCTACACAATTAAAGTATGTCCCGGCGCGGGTGATTGTGGTGCATGTGGGAGGTGGAGTCAGTGTGACAGCAGTTCGGGATGGTAAAAGTATTGATACGACGATGGGTTTTGCACCAGGAAGTGGGCTCGTGATGGGAAGTCGTGGAGGAGATGTCGATGCTGGCGCGCTCTTATACCTGATGCAGAAGTCCAGACTCGATCCACTGGCTGCGGAGATTGTTCTCCAAAAGCAAAGTGGTCTGTATGCGCTCGCTGGAGAAAGTGATCTTCGTCGCTTACTTGAGCGGCAGGCAAATGGAGACGTGGTAGCCACCTCGGCTTTGACGGTGTTGATGTACCATCTGCAAAAAACTATTGGCGGGTTTGCGACAGTGCTTGGTGGACTTGATGCAATTGTATTGACCGCTACTGCCATGGAGCGAAGCGCCACTCTACGGAGCCAATTATGTCTAGGTTTGCAGTATCCACTTGGCATTCAAATTGGGGCGGAGCGTAACGAATCAATCGTCGGACGAGATGGTATCATAAGTAGTGCAGGGAGTGCGGTACCGGTTGTAGTCGTGCGAACGGGCGAGATGTTTGAAATTAAACGCATTGCGGAAGCTATGGTATCAGCAGATCACATATAAATATGCAATGGCTGCAACACAACGGCATACCACTCATTCAAGCGTTGACCGCTTTTTTTGTCTTGTTTGGTGGTGTGGTTGTGCTTTCGATTCTGTATGATTTTTCAACGATTGACTTGCGAGGCTGGCTTTTCATGGCTGCGACTGTATCTTGTATCTTCATTGCAAAAAATATTTTTGATCTTGCTCGCGCTTCCCAAACGACGGAAACAGCAGCGCAGACGCTGGTTGAGGAAATGCTTTCTTCATCACGTGAACTATTTGCAGAGGTGTACTACAACAGTCCTGTGCCGTATTTGTTAATCGATGTTGATGGTCGTGTGATATCAGCGAACGTCGCTGCTGGCCGCTTATTTTTGACTCCCCGGGAACGGATCGAGGGCATTAATATTTTTTCTTCAATTGAATGTGGATCGGTTGACCACCTAGAGATGATCAGGCAGAAATATCAGCGCAATATCGCTATTGATAGCGAAGAGGTGCAGGTGAAACGAGTTGATGGGGAAATGTCATGGGCACTCATGTCTTTGTTTCGATTTACATCACTTCGGGATCGTCATCTCGGGCTTCTCACTCTTGTCGATGTGACCAAACAAAAACAAACAGAGCATGCAAAATCCGAGTTTGTGTCACTTGCATCGCACCAGCTGCGGACTCCGATTGCTGGCATGAAGTGGAGTGCTGAACTGCTCGTGATGGATACAACTGATCCACTCAGTTCTCGTCAGAAAAAGTATATTGATCGTCTGCTTGCAAGTATTGATCGTTTGAGTGTGTTGGTCGACGACTTTTTACGAGTGTCGCGGTTTGAGCTCGGTACGTTTGTGTCTGATACGACGATTTTCTCATTGCCTGAATTGGTCTCTGATATTTTGAAAGAACAGCATATCAAGGTGGAGACTAAGCAGATTACTGTTGAGACTTTTTTTGATGAACACCTCAGTGAGATCGTATCAGATGCTGAATTACTACGAATGATCATTACTAATCTTTTTACAAATGCAGCCAAGTACACTCCTGATCAGGGAACGATTCATATTGGATACACTCATAAAGGCGAAGAGATCGTGATTACGGTTGCAGATAATGGGATGGGTATTCCCGTCGCTGAGCAACCGAATGTTTTTAAAAAATTATTTAGGGCTCAAAATGCAACGAAGCAGGTGCCAGATGGTACCGGGCTCGGCCTCTATATTGTGAAAGAAGCAGTGCGTGTGCTCCATGGGCATATTTCATTTACATCAGCTGAAACCGTCGGCACAACGTTTGAAGTACGCATCCCACTCGTCCTACCAGCTGGCGCTACGATGCTGCCGCAGGCGGGGGAATGATTGAACTAATTTTTTCTAGGAGTTCTTGAAGTCCCCAGTCAGGCTTGAATAGAATTCGATTGGTCGGTAGTGAGATGTTTGATGCAATTGTCTCCGTTGACTCAGAAGCCGTGAGTACAAGTACCTCTGCTGTTGCACCCCACGGGTCCTTTCGAATTCGATTAAACACCTCGTACCCATTTATGTCTGGTAGACGAATATCAAGTAGGATGAGGTCAGGGTGCTCATCAAGGGCTAACTGGATACCTTCATTACCCGTCCTGGCGATGAGTGTACGGTATCCTTTTAGTTGTAATACGTCATTCAGTGAGTCTGATAAGTGTGGTGAATCCTCAACAATAAGAATGGTTGGCGATGACATGATGCACGTATAATAGCAGATAATGCGTGATTTCGCTGAATGTTTGCATGACCAGTAGTTGTGGGTACATAAAATAAGCATTAGTCAATGACTGATGCTTTCCGAATACGGTACACTTTTGCAGTATGAAATCAATTCACTGGACAATCTTTCTTATCTCCCTGGTTACCATGACATACCAATTACTCCTGACCCGGGTTTTTAGTGTAACTATGTGGTATCACTATGCCTTCGCAGTCATATCAATCGCCATGTTTGGACTGACTGTGGGTGCGCTACTCGTGTATTTACGGCCGGTATATTTTGATCCTCATATCGTGAGGCAGCGACTTGCACTTTGGTCAGTGGCACTCGCGCTTTCTATCCCTACCACATTTATTCTTCAGCTTGGTTTGCCGTTTTCAGGAGCGGCAGAGGCCTCTCTACTCTTTGAGTTATTCGTGATGTTGTCAGTCATCTACTTACTGATTGGTATACCATTTGTGATTTCGGGTGTATTGATTTGTTTGTGTTTAACACAGTTTCCCCGTAACATTGGTACACTCTACGCAGTTGATTTGGTGGGGCAGCACTGGGGGCGCTCACATTTATTTTAGCGCTCAATTTTCTAACGGCTACCTCTGCGGTGTTTATTATCGCAGCCATCGCCATGGTCCCTGCCATGATGCTGTCGTCTGGGAAACATAGCGACATGCGATACTTCGCCGCCCTCGGTGCGGGTTTCTTGTTATCGATCGGGTTTAGTAATAATTATTTTGCTGAAACTAACCGTGAACCCTTTGATCTTATGTATGCGAAGGGAGCAACGAGTCAGGATCCATTATTTGAGCGCTGGAACTCGTTTTCAAGAGTGTCAGTTTATCCTTATCAATCGGCGACTGGGTCCATTCCCTATGGCTGGGGATTCGGCCCCGGCGCACTGAAGACCGACCAACTTATCGGTCAGCGTACACTCCTCATTGATTCAGCAACGGGCACGGTATTAACAAATTTTATAGGTGACTTGCAGGAGGTAGAGTATCTAAAATCTGACATCATTAATCTCCCACACCATCTTCGGTCTGATGCGTCTGTCATGGTGATTGGAATTGGAGGTGGTCGAGATATTTTGTCCAGTTTTGTGTTTGACCAAAAGCAGATTACTGCTGCGGAGATCAACGATACTATCATTGATGTATTGACTACTGAGTTTGCTGATTATGTTGGTAATATCGCTACCGACCCACGAGTGACGATTGTAAATGATGAGGCGCGCAGCTATCTGTCCCGATCAGATCAAATGTTTGATATTATCCAAATTTCTTTGATTGATACCTGGGCCGCAACTGCTGCTGGAGCGTTTGTACTCACAGAGAATACTCTCTATACAAAGGAAACTTGGCAGCTGTTTTTAGATCGACTGCAGCCGAACGGGGTTTTGTCGGTATCACGCTGGTATTTTGCTGATCAGCCAGGAGAGGTGTATCGACTGGCAACCCTCGCGGCGGAATCACTACGATCAAAAGGGATTATTACTCCTCGCGATCATACTATGATTTATCGTACGACCGAACGAGCTGATTTGCCCGGAGAGATTCCCGATGGAGTGGGGACACTGTTGGTGAGTAGAGAACCATTCTCTCCTGACGATATGAGTCGCATGGCCTCAACCGCAGCAACCTACGGATTTGAGATGGTATTGACGCCACACACTACAAACGATGACACGTATCTTGCTTTGGTCGGGAGTACTACCCCATCCGCGTTTTTAACAACTTATCCGATTAACATTTCTGCTCCAACTGATAACAGTCCATTCTTCTTTCATATGCTTTGGCCGCGTGATTTCCTTAATCCGTTGGCGTGGGACCTCGGACTAAACTCATTTAATATGCGAGCAGTAGCAACCCTTATGATCTTGCTTGCAATTACTGTTATCTTTGCTGCTGTGTTTATTATATTGCCGCTTGTATTCAAGCTCCGGCATGCCTTTACGATAAATGTACTTCCATTTATGGTGTATTTCACAGCGATTGGCGTTGGCTTTATGCTTATCGAAATTGCTCTGCTACAACGCCTCTCGGTGTTTTTGGGTCATCCCGTGTATAGCTTGGTGGTTGTGTTGACGTCCTTACTCCTTGCAGGAGGGGTTGGCAGTTATTTGACGAGTCGGTTATCTGACTCTTGGCTGACGGTGCGCACTCCACATTATTTACTTGGAGTTGTGATACTTTTGACGCTCGTAGTACCGACGATGATATACCTATCAACTGCTCTCATGGGACTCGATCAAGTGGGGCGAATCATTGTGACTACTCTTTTTGTGATGATGGTTGGTGTGTCACTTGGGGTGGCGTTTCCGCTTGGTATGCGGATGGCAGAGCGATATGTGCCGGAGTTTACTCCGTTTTTGTGGGGTATCAATGGGGCGACTTCAGTCGTAGCATCAGTGCTTGTGGTCGTTATTTCTTTGGTTGGAGGAATTGCGATGGCTATGATAGTGGGTATAGTGGCATATGTGTGTGCATTATGTGCGGCATTTGCTGTTCGCTATTTACGATAGCAAAGAATAATTTAGGTAAGAATTATCCTCGGTATCGTTTTTACGCACACACAAACACTTGCTGCCGAAGCGAGTGGTTGGCGTGGGGTCGGTAAAGTTTCTTTTGTGGTCTTACCATAACGCTAGTTCGAATGACTTGGTCGCGTAGCGACAGATCTGCGTGCTCCACGCGCGGTTGCTTTGTACTTTCGCGTACGCTTCGCTTCCGTAGTGATGCGGAACAACGCACCTTCCCGCCTCGATCCCGCTCGGCCCGACCTCAGAGAATCCCTTCTTTGCAGCACTCTTTTCTCCCCCCCAATTATTTTTTGAATATTGAAAAGGAGGGTTTTTTGGATAGTTTTACCATAGCTACGCACATTTTCTTAGCTTATAGAAAAGTGTCAAATGTGCTTAGACATTACCTGGGCTAATTGAAACTCCATCCGAATGAGGGTTTGATTATGTCTCTAAAGTGTATAGTTGTTAGTTTTTCTTAATCACTAGTGTGGACCAAAAGTCATATAAAAAATTAGTGAGGGAGTTATTCTCACGCCTTCATTAGCATCTCTATATATTGAGTTGACGTTAAGGCAAGTAGATACATAAAAAATCCGTTTTTCTGATTGATTGACATACGAAGAAAAGGATCTACTGTTAGCAGAGGCACTTTGAAATACGACTGCACACAAGAGGTAAACCATGGTCGATCTTGTACGGTATGAACCCTTCTGGGGCGGGTACGTGTTTTCCTATCGAGGTGAACTATTTCTCCTCGATGAACTGGAAGATGAAGTCAATCTCTTCGTCGTTAGAAACAAAGCACATCCTGAAAACGGTTTATCAGCGCCAATCAAGGTGCAACTGCAATTCACCAACCGATGCAATGCACGCTGTCCTGGCTGCTACGTTTCCTCGGGACAGGCGTTGTTGTCTGAGATGTCTGATGCGCAGCTGCGCGAGATACTGCGCAAGCTCCGTGACTGGGGTGTGCTCCAGATTGAGTGGAGCGGGGGAGAGGTCTTTGCTCGCAAAGGATTCTTCGATATTCTCGCCTACGCCCATGATCTCGGCTTCGAGCAAAATGTCCTGACCAATGCGGTTGCGCTGGGCAGGAAAGAAGGATTCGCTGAGCGACTCTGGCAGTACGTCTACGCGGTACAAGTTTCTGTCGACAGCGCCTTCGAAGCGTTTGACGATTGGCTTGCGCTCAGGCGTGGCTGGGAGTCGGTGATGATCGGCCTCCAGCAATTGTGCGAGACTAAGCCCGAATACGGCTCAGTTTCGGTGACTACGACCCTTGACATGCGAAATCTTGACCAGCTCACAATCATCGCCGAAGCGCTGCGCCCACTTCCGTTGACTGCCTGGAAACTCGCCAAGCAGATTCCAAACGGGCGGTCTTTCATCAATGACGAGGAAGCTGACGCGATGCTCTGGCAGTCGTACCGACGGCTGGAGCCAATTCGTGAGGGGTATCCCATATTGATCATTCACCCGTTCGATGTGGCGTCTGACCCTCAGGATCTCTTCCCTGTGGAGTGGGTTACGGAACCATCGGCTCGCTGGTTCATGTACATTGCGGCCGACGGACGAGTGTATCCATTTCCGTACTATGATGGAATGGCTGAGTTCTACCTTGGCCATATCGATACTTCCACACTCGAAGAGTTATGGAATACAGAGCCGTGTCAGCGTCTGCGGGCGGTGACACGTCAGAGCACCAGTGCTTGCGCTCGGTGTTCACAAGTCTGTCGGATGTGGTTTCGCGGTTTCAGCTACTTCAAGGAGCATGATCTCCTGGCGAACCCGATACACCACCCCGGCTGTGGCATCCACCGCTCAACCATAGGAGGGAATCATGAAGCAGTTGCTCGTGAAGCGTGCGCGTAAGTTGCGCACCGCTTCCGGCCACTGCGCCGTATGCGCAGATGGCTGAATCAGGAAGTCTGACAGTGACGTCGCGGGAGAAATTCCGCGGCGCTTTTTTAATCACAAGCAGCCCTAATGAGGGTTGAGAGTACTGCTTGTCGGGCGTCTGCTTTGCGTGTCTTGTGGTCGTCTGTCGACTGATGAACAAGTTCTTCGGTGACGAGATTGTCTGCGATATAGAGTAGTGCAGCGGAAGGTACTTGGAAATGGTTCGCGACTGCAAATACGGTTGCGGTTTCGAGATCAACCGCTCGATATCCAGCCTCTGACCACAGTACGATGTCTTCGCGCGTTTCACCCAGCATCGCCTGAATAGAAATCATCTGACCAGTTTCTGGAGGGAGAGTGTGGTAGCTGGAAAGTTGTGCGGTAA
>CAYXOF010000032.1:0-9942 GCA_964466905.1 uncultured Candidatus Saccharibacteria bacterium
TTTGAAAAGCCATAGCAAAACCGAGTTAGCGTCACCCACCAGAGCGACCTCGTTCAATATAGTGTACCATACTGAATCTGCGACAGAGGTGTTTATAACTTGACGGTTTTCTGCTACACTCGAGAGCACCCTGGTCTTGCGGGTGATAGTGCTTCGTACCTTTGACCATCAGTCTATGGTACCTCAAATCACAATCCAAGTGTGCACAAAATCAAATGCCGGAGTGGCGGAATGGTAGACGCGTACGACTCAAAATCGTATATCGCAAGGTGTGAGGGTTCGAGTCCCTCCTCCGGCACCCTACATGAGTAAACCTAACGTCATCGCTATTGTTGGCCCGACCGCCAGTGGCAAGACAGCGCTTAGTATCGACATCGCTACCCAATTTGAGGGTGAGGTTATTTCCGCTGATTCACGCCAAGTTTACCGTGGCCTTGATATCGGGAGCGGTAAGGTGACCAAAGAGGAGATGCAGGGAATTCCCCACCACCTGCTTGATGTGGCTGATATTACCACCGTCTATTCTGGCGCAGATTTTGTCCGAGATGCCGGCCTGGCAATTGAAGATATTATTGCGCGAGGTAAGGTGCCCATTATCGTCGGCGGGACATATTTTTATATTGCACTACTCCAAGGCACTGTGCAGTCGGCACCAGTACCGCCAAACCCTGCCCTCCGCGCAGAGCTCGAAACAATTCCGACTGAAACACTCTACGCAAGGCTGCAACAGCTCGATCCGGAGCGAGCTCTCACCATTGACCCACATAACCGTCGGCGCTTGATTCGATCACTGGAGATTATTGCTGCACTTGGCTCAGTCCCCACCCCTACCACACGCTCATCGTCTTATGAATGGCTAACAATCGGAGTAGACGTACCGAAAGATCAACTCCATCACAATATCGACACTCGCCTCCACACCCGACTCGAACACGGCATGATCGAGGAAGTGTCTGATCTACTCGCATCAGGAATACCGGCTACACGGCTCTATGATCTCGGACTTGAGTATCGCTACCTGACACTCTACCTCCAACATGAAATTTCATATGATGAGATGGTCAGAGAAATCCAGCACAAGAGTCGGCAGTTTGCCAAGCGACAGCTGACCTGGCTCAAGCGCAACAGAACCATAGAGTGGTATCCGGCTGATGCCCGGAAAGCCATACATGATCGTATTTGCACGTTCCTCACCAATGAGTTGCGCAAGGAGGACAATTTGATACAGTAAGGTCTGTCGTCATCAAACAGAAAGGTGTGATGCATGATCCTTGAGCTAGTATTTATTGCCTGTCTCCAAGTCGGGGGACAGGGCGCGATAACCACGAAGTGCACCGAGCACACCATCAAGCTTGATCCCTATAGGACATCACCGATGATGTGCCTCATGCACGCTCAGCAGCCCATGGCGGCCTGGAGGATAAAGCAGAAGAACTATCCGCGTATCACCCGCTGGTCCTGCCGGCTCGTCACCAAAAGCGAAAACATATAAATAAAACATAGGAAACGCTCATGCACACGCACCAAGCGGCGGTTTACAACGAACCGCCGCTTTTGATACTCTTTTAGACCACGTCATTTCATTGACCAACCGCCTCCTTTCCCCTACTATTACAACACTTCAATGTTTGGAGTGTTGGAGTGCACATTGCACTCAACAAAAAATGTCCCCCGGACACACTCTGGAGTACATGAGTAGAGGAGTAGTGACGTTGTTGGAGTGCACATTGCACTCAACAAAAAATGTCCCCCGGACATTTTTTGGGCCTATAGTTTAGAGGTAGAATGCTGGTCTCCAAAACCAGCGGCCGAGGTTCGATTCCTCGTGGGCCCGCAGTAACTAGAAGGAATGTTGTTTAGGCCTCAATTAAGCCCTCAGATCGAAAAACTGGTCTTGTACCTCGAAGATACACTGTCGGTCAGTGCCAAATAATAATTCATCTCCGATCAACATATACCCTACTTTAACATTCGTGCCATCGGGTAATCGTACGGTGCTATATCGCATCACTTCATTTCTTGCTCCATCAACAAACGGCGTGAGCTTGAGGAGTTTTTGTGTAGTACTTAAATTAGGAAAGAGGACTGGGGACAGATCATCCACTAATGTTTCCTCCCAATTTTTTAGGTAGAGAACTTGATCAGCAAATAAATTTCCGGAGTAGTTTGGCAAAAGCTTAGTATGGGTAGAAAAGACGAGTCGCTCTGATGCAGCGCATTTATATACAACCCAACGATCGTCCTTGAGTAGGGACAGCAATGGTGAAGGGATCGTAGCGCCAATCGACACCAGCCATTGAGATAGCGGTACCACCGGCAAGCTTTCTTCAATTGCCATGAGGGTAATGCGACCACCACTAGGCGACAGAGACATGAACTCTTGCGGGCTTAAGCCTTGGAAGGCAGTACGATAGGCGGACACCCAATCAGTGCCGGGGGTTATTGGTTCTGGAGAAACAACATCAGGAAACGTATATTCTGGATTTGTATCAGCCGACTGATTAGTCACAGGAGGAACAGAATCTGCTGTCCAAAAAAGTGCTTGTAACACATAGAGCACACTGACCACTCCAACGAACACTGCACCAACGACAATAAAATTTTTCATATATTTAATCTGTATGATCACTAACTCGCACTACCTTGACTCCAGGCTTTGCTAAAAATGACGAGGAGTTCCCTTCTTTAATACCAGTACGTCTTCCAGAAGCATGAATCACAGAATTACACCCAACATCCTTGCAAATTACAGTATGGCCACACGTCCCGGTGTCACACGGATATCGATATACGAGCGCATCTCCAGGGCGGAGTGTGTCCTTGCTCCCAATCTCTGTTGCTGCTGGATAGAGGGCGGCTGTGGTACCGCCTGGAGGGGTTGCGCCGGCCGCCTTAAAGGCTGTAGACACGAGATCGGAACAATCGGTGTATCCAGGAGTACCGCTACATGCATTTCGTCGACTCTGGTCGTACACACACCCTTTCGCTTTCATTTGCTCAGCAAATGCCACGACAGCTTCATTACCAGTACCAAGGGTTGCAGGATCAACCCCCGCTCCAGCGGCTGAGTACGTTGTTTCAACCGTACCCTCGTACCGCACTGTCTCCTCTTGATAAAAACACTTCACCTCCGCCCATGGACCCCACCCGTTTATCACGCCATCAATTTTAGCACCACCATTTCCTTCTTTATTTCCACTCACTAAAGCTTTCATCAAGGTATCAACAATGAGCCACGCCGCCAGTATCAGCACGAGTCCAATCAGGGCATTCACGAGACTTGCCTTGGCAGCACTCTTGGCTGCGGTATCACCTCCAGACGTCACGAGCTTGAAACCAGCAATTGCGAATAGCACCGCGAACAGCATGAATGTGATCCCGATCAACCACTGAATAATGGTATTCGCCATTGATACAATCTCACAGGAACCACAAGGATTATTGGGACCACCATCGCACGGCACAAACGGAGTATCTGCGAAGGCAACCGACGGAAAAACGTATGAAAAAAGTATGAAAAAGGTGAGTCCAATAGCGACCGGTAGCGCTCGAACCAACATCATGTTTAATGACCTCAGGTTATTATTTTTTTTCATATTTGGTCGGTAAGTGTTCATACTATTAATCCAACTGCTCGGCTACGCCCGCAACTTTTTGAACATATCGTCGTGTTTCAATATAGCCGGTATTCGGACGACAATCACTTCCGACACCATCTCGACAATTAGAACCGTCCCACTCACACTGCCACCGCAGTTTACCTGGACAATTCGTACTCGGTTGATTTGCACCTTGACCGCCATTATACGCTGCATATATTCTCGAGGTATCACCACTATATTTTCGGTCGAGATCTTTATAAATTTGTGTTGAGAGACCGATATTATATGCATCGTCATTTAAAAGCTTGTCACGTACTTGTGCATCAGTTAGGCTACTGAGTGACGGATCATACTGACGGGCGGTCTGTGGCATGATCTGCATACAGCCGAGTGCACCAACTGGACTCACTTTATTCGTACAGCCACCCGATTCAACGCGCATGAGTGCCCGAAGGTTACGCGACTGTTCAGGTGCAAGACCATTCGCAGCTGCTGCTGCATTCACCACATCATCCGGCGCTCCACTGGCAGCCAGAGCTGCCAGGGCAGCAGGGTCGATTGTTCCGTCTGGGGCGACAACTGTACTCGTATCAAACGCTGTACCACGGGAAGCATCTGGAGTCGGATGATACATCTTTGACTGGAAAGCAGTTTGATCAACACACTTAATCTCATTCCATACGCCAAATACTGGTTCACCTGCACTGAACAGTGCTTTCATACCATAGTCAATGAATAACCACGCACCGAGCACGATGATGTATCCAATAATTGCGTTAGTCATCACGCTTTTGGCGGACTGCTTTGCAGCTGGATTCCCACCAGATGTGACCAGCTTCAAACCTGCATACACGATGACGAGCACAATAATGATACTGAGCACGCCGATCAGCCACGCCACTACATTATTAACAAGATCCACCGCTTTACAGGCTTGACACTCATCCCCAGGCGCTCCAGTACACGGCACTAATCCGTCAGCAAATGCGACATCTCCGACGCTGAACAACCCAATCAATAAGAGGGACGCTAACACAATTGCTTTCATACCGTAAAGTATACTACATAGACACTTTGAAAAAGGCCGAAGGTATGTTAATTTATCGCTACTCACGAAGATACAACTTTGGCGAGACAGAGCGGACAATGACATTGACCACCTACCACGATTGCTTCACAACAATCTACGGTACGTCGTCCAAAAACTGAATAACCACAATGCGTCGGTGGTGGAGTGGATGAGAAATGAATGATTTCATTTCTCATCTGGTCTTCGAGCGATAGCGAGAAGATTGACCGTTGTGAGCGAAAGCGAACCGGTCAAAAGCGGACAATGACATTGACCACGTACACATTTTCAATACTGTGCTACTTGGTTTATGGTCATACGCCCAGAATAACAACCTGCGTCGGTGGTGGAGTGGTCAATCACAACAGACTGTAAATCTGTCGACTTCGGTCTTCGCTGGTTCGAATCCAGCCCGGCGCACAAATTTAAAACACCCCTCGGGGTGTTTTAAATTTGGGCGCCGGGAGAAATGTGCCTGCGCACATTTCGTCTGGATTCGAACCGCCGGAGCGCTGTCACGAGCGCACCTCCTGACGCGAGTGACCGCGAGGCGCGTCCAGCGTTCTTAGGAGCGAAGCGAGTTAGAAAAAGCGGGATCAATCCAGCCCGGCGCACATCAAAATAAAAAGTCAGACACTGTGTCTGGCTTTTTGTTTCACATCAAGTTTGCTATAGTGGCTTCACATGACCCCACTCATTCGGCGGATATACCTGAGTACCGTTTTTCTCACCGGCCTGGCGGTACTCGTCGTAGAGGTCGCAGCTGTGCGAGTCTTTGCACCCTACTTCGGCTCTTCGCTCTACGTCTTATCAGGTGTACTCACCGTCATCTTGATGGCACTCAGTTGTGGCTACTACTATGGCGGCAGGCTAGCTGACCGCCACCCAACCCCAGTCGTGCTGTACACCATCATTACGCTCGCGGGCCTACTCCTCCTCATTTGTACGTACGCTGCCAACTTCATACTACCGATCATTGGCCCCTACACACCCCTTGCTATTGGACCCCTTCTCTACTCGTTACTGTTTTTCTTTATCCCCGCCTTTTTATTAGGTATCGATTCACCATTTGTCATTAAACTCGCCTCACAAAGTACTGATGAATCGGAGCGAGGTGCCATCGTTGGCTCAACCTTTTTCTGGAGTACAATTGGTAGTATCACCGGAAGTTTACTCGCTGGCTTTTACCTCATCCCATCATTTGGACTCACCACGACACTGTATGGGACGAGCATCAGCCTCTTGATCCTCGGCGTGGGGGCTGGATACTTAGTTGCCACGTACCACACCCCGCCACTGCTGATTCACTGGTACCGCCTTTGGCCACTCGCTCTCATCATTGGCATTGTATGTGGTGCGCTGATCATCGTGTCGCTGCACCAAGAACCCAAGCAGGTCTTCCTCTACGAACGAGATGGGCTCTACTCAAATATAAAAATCTTTGATCAAGACTACCATGGCCAAACTGCTCGCTTCCTCAAGCGGGACACGAATTCCTCATCAGCGATCTACCCCGGATCAGACGAGCTCGTTTTTACTTACACGCAGTTTGCGCCGTTATTTACCAGCCTTAAGGCAGATGCAACGTCTTTTCTCCTGGTTGGTGGTGGGGCATATACGATCCCTCGTACGCTCCACAAACTGTATCCTGATCTGGCGATCACGGTTGCGGAAGTTGAACCATCGCTCTTCGGTCTCGCTCAGACCTACTTCGAGCTACCCATGACAGATAACATTACAAACCAAGTGATCGACGGTCGCATGCTCTTAGCTCGAAGTACGACCACCTATGATGTGATCTATCTTGATGCCTTCAGCACTGGGCATTTTATCCCGCCACACCTGGTCACGACAGAGTTCTTTGCTTTAGTCCGAGAGCGTCTCAGTCCTGACGGGGTACTCTTTATAAACTTCATCGGCAATCGGCGCACGACCGAAGCAGCCTCAGTGACCGGCTCATTTTTTAAGACGCTCATGACTAGCTTTCCAAGTATCAGCGTGTATTCAAATGCAACTGATTATCCCAGACTGCTACAAAATCTGATCGTTGTTGCAAGACCACATCCAGATCTTCCAAGCACACTACCCCCAGATATCGAGATCAACAATCAGGGCATAGTCACGACCGTTGATGCACTCCAGGTGCCATATGCACCACTGATACAGGCAGCGGACGTTATATTTACTGATGACCGATCTACCCTTGAGCGGATGCTCGTCGCAGAGCGTAGTTGGTCAATGTAGCTCCCTATGAAGTGGTTACTGGTTGACGCTTCTTCAGTTGGATAGGATTCGTTGTTTTGGTTCGACCATTCCGCGGTACTTTCTTCACCTCAAAATCTAATTCACCTTTTTTCATGCCTACCTTTACGGTTCCGCCCTGAAGCATTCCTTCACCGACCATGAGATTCGCCACAGGTGTGAGTATCTTACTTTGAATCACGCGACGAAGTGGCCGAGCACCGTACTTCGGGTCATACCCCTCAGTCGCCAAGTACGCACGGACGTCTTCAGATACCGACAATTGAATTTCTTTCTTCGCCAAACGACCGATCACATCTGTCACCTGCAAATCAACGATCGAGCGAATCACATCTGGTGTGAGCAACTCAAACGTGATGATTTCATCGAGTCGATTAAGAAACTCGGGGCGGAAATACTGTTTGAGACTTTCCAGCACTTTATCCTTTGCCTGGGTGTATTGCACCGCGTCACCATGATCAACCGCAAAGCCGAAGTTTGACATACGATCAATGTGTTCAGCACCAATGTTAGAGGTCATGATAATAACCGTATTTTTGAAGTTCACCTTACGACCTTTCGCATCAGTGAGGTGTCCAGAATCAAGGACTTGCAACAGGATGTTAAAGACTTCTGGGTGCGCTTTTTCGATTTCATCAAGGAGGATGACTGCATACGGTCGATGGCGCACACGTTCAGTCAGATTACCACCCTCTTCGTGTCCAACGTAGCCAGGTGGTGACCCGATAATCTTTGAAACTGAGTGCTTCTCCATAAACTCAGACATGTCGATCCGCAGAAGTGCGTCAGGATCGTTAAACATAAACTCAGCGAGTGCGCGGGATAACTCTGTCTTTCCGACCCCGGTCGGTCCCAAGAACAGGAACGATCCAATCGGTCGATTTGGGTCAGCAATACCGGCCCGTGAGCGCTTGATCGCATCAGCGACGAGCTTCACCGCATGATTTTGACCGACTACTTTTTCATGGAGCACCTCCTCCATCCGACCAAGTTTTTGTACCTCGGCTTCGAGCATGCGTGAGACTGGAATCCCTGTCCACCGCGACACCACCATGGCGATATCTTCTTCAGTTACTTCTTCTTTAAGGATCCGGCGACTGCGCTGGAGTTTTTTGAGTCGCTTCAACTTCTCATCAAGTTCTCGCTCCGCTCCTGGAATAGCATCATAACGAATTTCGGCGGCACGTGTGAGGTCTGCCATTGCTTCGGCAGCTTCAGCTTCTTGACGAAGTTCTTCGAGCTCTTTCTTTAGGGTACTGATTTCACCGAGTGCTGCCTTTTCATTTGTCCACTTGGTTTCGATCGCTGCGGTCTCTTCTCGGTACTCACCGATCTCACGCTCGATCTCCTTAATCCGATCCTTCACTTTCTTCTTATTTACTGCGATTTCCATCTCCTTCCGCAACGCCTCGCGCTCAATCTCTAAGCGGCGAACTTTTCGATCAGCGTCCACCAACTCTTCAGGACGATTCTCAAGTGAGATACGTAGAGCAGACGCTGCTTCATCAATTAAATCGACCGCCTTGTCAGGCAAAAAGCGATCGGTAATGTATCGTGATGATAGCTCTACTGCTGATACAATTGCATCGTCAGTAATACGAACACCATGGAATAATTCATACTTTTCTGCGAGGCCACGTAAGATAGCGATCGCATCCTCTGGTGTCGGCTCATTCACAAACACTGGCTGAAATCGACGTGTGAGTGCTGGATCACGTTCGATGTGCTTTTGGTATTCCTTCAGTGTTGTGGCGCCGATCACACGGATCTCACCTCGTGCGAGTGCCGGCTTCAGCATATTAGACGCGTCCATTGAACCCTCAGCTTGACCAGCTCCAACGATAGTATGTAGCTCGTCAATGAAAAGAATGATTCGCCCCGCTGCTGTCTCCACTTCTTTCATGACGGCTTTTAAACGCTCTTCAAACTCACCACGAAACTTAGTCCCCGCAACCAATAACCCCAGATCAAGTGAGAGGATTTCTTTTTCTTTAATTGATTCTGGCACCTGTCCAAGCACAATTTGCTGTGCCAAACCTTCTGCGATGGCGGTCTTCCCTACTCCCGCTTCACCGATCAAAACCGGGTTGTTCTTTGTTCGGCGGGACAGAATCTGAATCACGCGTTGAATCTCCATATCACGACCAATGACCGGGTCAAGTTTATTCTCTTGAGCAAGCTTCGTCAGATTGCGGGTATACTTCGCAAGAGAACGAAATTTCTTTGGTGACTGCACATCAGTGACATTGCTTTCACGAAGTTCTCGAATGACGTCCATTACGCGACTCTTATCGACTCCAGTGCGCTGAATAATTTCTGTCAGTGGACCTGGATACTCGAGCGCCGACACAAAGAGATGTTCTACGCCTACAAAAGAATCCCCAAGCTGTTCCGCCAGGCGACCAGAAAACTCGAGCGCTTTTGCCAGTTCTGGGGTGAGGTAAAGCTGATACGAAGGCGAGATAGTGGTTTGTTGTTCGGGTGTTTCAAGTGATTCTAGAAGAAAATCTGTAAAGGCAATGATGTCGATCTCAAGTCGATCAAGAATCGCCACTACAGCACTCTCGTCTTGCATCGCGAGTGCTGTCATCAAATGAATCGGGCTGACGTGATTTTGACCACGCTCAATCGCGAGCTCATGTGCCTTTCGGATCGCTTCTTTAGCTTTAGAGGTGAAGTGTTGAAAATTCGGCATACTACATAATCAATTATACGACACGAGGCTGGTAATACAGTCGGTTCAGTGTGTTTAGTCGGACAGTCAAATATTTATACGTGATTCGTATTGATATATTGCAATAAAAATCTTCTACAGTCAATAATTGTCTTGACGAAGTACGGCCATCTGCATACAGTGTCGACGCAACACCTCCGTTGTCCGCACAAGATCATCTCTAGTAACATCAGGACCGAGCGTAAGGCGGAGTGTAGCGGCGGACCGAGCGTAATCACCTGTCATAGCGAACACTACCTCACTTCGACCCCCGCCCGCTCCAGCACAGGCACTTT
>CAYXOF010000033.1:0-9456 GCA_964466905.1 uncultured Candidatus Saccharibacteria bacterium
ACGCCAGGTACAAAAAACACCTGATTGCGATTGC
Source organism: uncultured Candidatus Saccharibacteria bacterium (assembly GCA_964466905.1). Classification (GTDB taxonomy): domain Bacteria; phylum Patescibacteriota; class Minisyncoccia; order Phycocordibacterales; family UBA918; genus OLB19. The sequence goes on from CAYXOF010000033.1 coordinate 35, forward strand.
AATCAGGTGTTTTTCTGTATTTTTTACTTGATCATGAGCGTATGGACTGCACCCTTGATAGCAGGTTGAAATTGATCACGGAAATCAATCTCAGGGGTGGTGTAATACTGGAGCTCTGACGGATTAAGGCGGGCCGAGATCGGTGTCCCATCCTTAATCATGGTGAAGGGAAGATGGGAGACATTGAGGGCGAGATCAAGATCACCCTCTGGTAGTGGGTCGGGGAGGGTAACGAGGGCGACGAGGGTAAATTCTGCCGCCTCTCCTGCGGGCAGATAGTACTCATCATCAACAACGGTCACATCTTCATCATCTGTAAGGACGATGCCGGCAACCGTTCCTAGGTTTGAGACGTCTTCGCTATCGGCAAGGAGTGCAACGTGTGCGTAGGGGCTGGCTGGCTCAAAGGCTCCCCGCTGTACGCCGATCGGCATCTTGAGTTCGCGGTTGAGGAAGCCGAAGCGGTAGGTGATGGTAAAAAGGGCAGAATGGTCTGATAGTCGGACAGCCATTTGCTTCGTGGTGGCATACGCATCGGCGTTGGTCGGGAGGACGAGTAAACAGGCGACAAATAGGCCAGAAAGCTTTATGATGTAATTACGCATATCACCATTCTACCGTATCTATGTCCGCTTCAGCAATCCCTAGTCTCCCGCCGTCAGATGAAGAAGTAGTCGTCCGTACGCTCGCTGATTCGGCCTGCTATGGCGAACTCGTTGAACGCTACGAGGCGAAGCTGACGCGGTATATCAGGCGCCTCGGGGTACACCGGCTGGAGGATCAACAGGATGTCCTCCAGGATATTTTCCTCAAGGCCTACCGCAATCTCAATAGCTTCGATACCAATCTCTCGTTTTCATCATGGATCTACCGCATCGCCCACAATGAGGCGATCAGCTGGTACCGGAAGACTGTCGTCCGTCCAGAGGGTAACTTGGTGGCGGACAGTGATGAGATTCTGCAATTTGTGCAGAGCAAAGAGGTCGCCCCTGATGTGGCGTTTGATCGCGAGATCAATGCCGCAGAGGTGACCGAGGCACTGGCGCAGATCGATGAGAAGTACCGGGTCGTCCTCATCTTGCGCTTTTTTGAGCATAAGGAGTATGATGAAATCTCTGATATTTTGAAAATTCCAGTTGGTTCGGTGGGTACTTTGATCCACCGAGGCAAAAAGCAGCTTGCGTCTGTCCTAAATCCGCACGCCATCCGTATATAATCATACTACTATGTCAACCCCACTACCCCCACTCAAGACGACAATCCTCGATCGCATCACGAGCGAGCAGATTTGCCCGCGCCCACGGTGGTTTTTCCGGAGTGTTGAGTGTGTCGTATGGACGGCCTGGCTGTTGTCGGTGCTGGTGGGAGGAGTGGCGGTCGCGGTCACGCTCTACGTCGTCCGGCTGCGTCAGTATGATCTCTATGAGGTCACACACGGAAACTTCTGGTACGCGCTTGCCGAAGCCCTGCCGTATCTCTGGCTCATTACCCTCGTCTTCATGGTGGCGCTCGCGGTGTACAACCTCCGTCATACCGCGCGTGGCTACCGTTACCCACTCTGGGCCGTGCTTAGTAGTAGCATGCTTGGGAGTGCCGTCCTGGGGGGTGGCCTGCACCTCCTTAATGTCGGTTTTATGGTCGACCGTTCCTTTGGTGAGTACATGCCCACCTATCCCTCCCAAATGAAGCGCGATGAGGCGATGTGGCAAAAGCCAGGTGAGGGACGTTTGATCGGCCGCTTGTACCTGCCGGCCGAGGCTTCGAGTACGATTGTGCAGTTCATTGATATGCAGGAAGTCGTCTGGGCCGTCGAGACAAAAGACCTCACCGCTGATGATCTGGGTCTTATCGCGACTGCCGCCAAGGTGCGGCTTATGGGTGTGCAACCAAGCTCCACCCCAGCACTATTTTATGCTTGCGGAGCCTTCCCGTGGCACATGGACGCTCCCGCGACCCCGCCTGAACTCGCCGCCACGCGCCAGGGCTATGAGGAACGGATGCGTCGGTACGCGAATGATCGGGTCCGGATGGGGCAGGTGGTGGCCGAACGGGGGACTGAGGCGTTTACGTCTTCCAGTCCCTGTATGGAGTTGCCGGCACTCAAGCGGATGTAGGGGTGGGCCGCCCGCATAGTGTATGCATTGACGACTGTGTGGCTGACTGTTATATCTAACGGAGATAGTCAGTTTGGACAGAGGAGTCTTCCATGCTTCGCATCGTCTTTGGAATACTGTGTCTCGTGGGATATTTTCCAGGAGCACTCGCTGCAGAGGAGTGCCCGGCGCTACCGTGCGTGGTCATCATGGCGGATGTGTCGGGTAGTCTGGATAATCCAGAGGGCAAGCATTACCTGCGCGGTGCTCTTGCCTCAGTCTACGCTCAGCTGGCGTATACCGCTCCACAGTACAACCATGGGGTCGAGGTACGCCCATGGGGTACGAGCTTGTACCCCGCAGTACCCACCAATGATCTCGAGCAGATGGTCGGCAGCGTACTGTCACGAATCGTGTTCAATGGATCCACGAACACGACTGACGCAATCGAAATCCGGTGGCAACGGACCACTCTCTGCTTATTGCCGATGGTAGTCATCACCGACGGCAAGCATTTGGGGGTTGAACGGTTGTCCCAATTGCTTTCGACCCACGGGGCGAATAAGCCACGACTACTCTTTGTGTTATTGCCTGGCTACAGTGGGCTGGATGATCTGGACTTAGCGGGTCTGATGATGGAGTTTCCGACAATGGTGCGCATTTACAAGCCCGGCATCCCCTTCGAGCCATTCGTGCTCCCACCCCAGCAGCTACAGTTCCTGTTTGAGTCAGAGTGTGACCTGATGTAGGTGGGCGCCCCGATTGGGGCACCCACCAGCATCGTGATAATAACCGCCCGAGGCGGTTTTGTGCGCTCTACTTGCGCAAAGTCTGCACCCATGGTCTAACCTTGCAAGTTTGAAATACTAGAGTACTATTCACGTATCACACGGTTTTCTCCGTTGTGGGCATTGTTTGTACAAATCTTACTCGCATTACTATTTATTCTGACTTTATTTATGTATTACGCAGCCCTTACTCAGACCTTCAGTGCGCGCTTTTTCGCCGCTGTGACGATCGTATCCCTTTTATTAAGCGCCCTGCCGGCGTCGTTTTTTGTCGCCTACGCAGCCCGCACGGGCGTAGACGTGACGGCAGTGGCGGGGACAACGGCAGATGTTGGCGTTAATATCAGATTCGTTGCTGAGGTACTCGATGATGGTGACGACACCGACACCGCTTCGATCATACTCAGTGATGGTGGCCAAGGTGGTATCTTTACCGATGCAAATGACGCTGGATGTACGGGTGATCTAGGGACTGGTCCGCAGTCACGCACTGTTGCTTCAGGTAGTAGCAACAAGCGATTCTGCTATCGTAATGCGACCGCTGGATCATACGACATTACGGTCCAAGCTCAGGTCGTCTCGGTGGATGTCGGTACACCAGATGTCATCTCAGTTACCGTCAACGACGTACCTGCTCCCGTAACGCCGGAAATCACCCTTGATGCGTTTAGCGCGTCACCGTACGTAGCCGGTACCGAAGTCCCGATTTCGGGCACTATTACGGTTGACTCAGCGGAGGGTAAGAACGCCTATGTGAGCCTCTATGAGGGTGCTGAGTGCGGTGGTTTGTCACAAAGTTTTGCGGTCGCTGATGCCAATCTCTTCAATGCCGCAAGTGGTGTCGCACCAGATTTCACGTACGCCACTACGTTCACCGCACCCGCTACACCAGGGATGTATTCCATGGTGGCGAATCTGTGGAGTCTATCCCCGTCATCAGTCCCGCTTGATAGTTCAAATAGCTGTCTCTCCTTTGAGGTGGTGGCAGCTGAGACTGAAGAACCCCCAGTTGAAGAGGAAAATGGCGGTGGTGGAAATAACGGCGGTGGTGATAAAAAAGTCACCATCTGTCACGCAACTGCCAGTGAATCAAATCCATACGTCGCGCAAGAGGTGAGTGAGGCCTCGATTCTTAACCCGGGTGGCCATGGTAACAGTGGGATTAATGAGGGAGACATCATCCCACCGTTTGGGGATTATTCTGGACAGAACTGGACCACAGAATTCATAGCGATTTACGAGAATGAATGTAACGTACCAGACGAAGTAGAGGAGTCATTCATGGTGCCGCTCACTCTGTGTAAGCATGATGCATTTGAAAATCCGCTCGCGGGTTGGACGATTACTGTCAGTAATGGTGAGACTGAACTCGACTTTGTGACTGAAGAAAATGGCTGCGCCACTACCGAAGTGAACGCCTACGCTGGACCATGGACAGTGCTTGAAGAAGATCGGGCTGGGTGGGAGCAGGTGGAGGTGTCGACCAGTGGTCCTGGATCAATGGTTGACATGTTTAAGACTGAACAAGGGGGAATGGAAGGCTGTCTCTTTAGTCGCCCCTTGGTCGAGGAGGCACTAGAAAGTAGTGAAACTGGACTCACGGCGGTGGCAGAACAGGCTCTGAATGTTGTCGTCGCACCTCCATCATGGAGTTGTGACTTCTATAACCAGCCGATCCCTACCACCCCGATTACCATGTGTAAATTAGATGGTCTGGAGCAGCCAGTCGTAGGCTGGAAAATGGATCTGTATACTGCGGAAAATGAAGTACCAACCACCTACCAAACACTTGAAGACGGCTGTGTGACCGTGGATGTGCCGGAGTCTGACTTGCCAGCCTATGTCTACGAAGAAGAGCGTGAGGACTGGACACCAGTCGACGCGTGGGCATATGGCGCTCGGGCAGAAATGATGACGAGCTACGCAGAAGTCGAAGGTGGTACAGATAGCTACTACTGTGTTGTCGGTGGTGAGAATTACTCAGAGTATGTAAAATTATCAGCCGTCTTGGAAGATGAAGTGCGTGGTGCTACCTGTACCTTCATGAACGAGCACGAACCAGAAGATCCTGGCGTACCAAACACCTGTCTCATCCCGAATACCCTCGGTGATACTGATGTGATTACCATTCTTGATTCTGGAGAAAAGTCGATTGCGGCGATGATGGCCGAAGACGGCTACACGATCGACGTCATTGCTGATGAGACCAATATCCAAGTGTGGGACGTGGCAGATCCAACGGCGGAGACGATTACTTTCAACCTCCGGGTAGTTGGCAAGCGAGCGGGCAACACCCAAGTGCTCGGCTACTACAAGGCAGGCGACGGCGCTACCTATAGTGCAGTCTTGACCCAAGTCTCTGATACTGATGGGGAAGTGAGTATTCCAGTCACGATCCCGGCTGCCTTTGCCTCATCATTTGGCTTTGCGATTCAGTCAGGTGGCAAGACCTGGTACTCAGAGAAAGGTCTCAATGACGATGATCTCGACCACGCCGCTGTGTACAATCCAGTCGCCAATACCTACCTCCTCGCCTTTGAAGACTTTGATGGGCTCGGTGATAGTGACTACAACGACCTCGTGATCGAAATCAGTGACGTCACCTGTGTGCCACCACGTGAGGACGAAGATGATACGCCGGTCGTCAATCAGTGTGTCCTCCCGGATTCACTCGGAGATGAATCAATCTTTGAAATCGGTACCTCAGTCGAAAAGACGATCGCCGAAATGATGGCAGAACACGGCTACACCGTCGATCCAATTGCTGATCAAATGAACTACCAAGTCTGGAATGTCGTGGATCCAGGCACAGACTCAGTGAGCTTCGATATCAAGGTACTCGGCAAGCGAGCCGGTAATACTCAGGTACTCGGTTACTACAAGGCAGGCGATAGTCTCACCTTTACCTCAGTCCTCACGCAAGTCTCAGACACGGATGGGGAAGTGAGTATTCCGGTCACGATCCCCGCTGCCTTTGCCTCATCATTTGGCTTTGCGATTCAGTCAGGTGACTTCACGTGGTACTCAGAAACAGCCCTCAACAGTGATGGCCTTGATCATGTGGCCGTGTACAACCCAGCCGCCAATACCTACCTCCTTGCCTTTGAAGACACCGATGGTCTTGGTGACGCTGACTACAACGACCTCGTGATTGCCTTTAGTCAGGTAGCGTGTGAAGCCACGCCAGACAATAGTGGAGGTGATAGTGAAATCGAGACCACGAGTACGCGCACGAGTAGTAGTGGAGGACGTTCACTCCGCCGTACCACGCCAGCGCCACTCGTGCTTGGTGAGTCAACCTCACTCCCTGATGCACCGGTCGGTCAGGTGCTCGGAGAACAAGTCTCAGCGGTACCCTTTGGCGCGCCAAACGCTGGTGCTGGAAGCACGAGCACCGCTGGCCTCACCCTCATGAACATCATGTTTGTGAGTCGAGCGCGTCAGACGATGACTCGAGTGAAATAAAGACACGCGTTTAGATGGGGTGATCATGAGATCTCTCCCTCAAGCCACGCATAATCCCGCCCCGAGGGCGGGATTATGCGTGGCTAAGCACCTAAAATTCGCTATACTGCTGCATATGAATGCTAGATGGTACACTGGAGCGCATACGTATATTAAAATCCTGGCACGGGCAATTTTGTGGCTTCTGCTGGTGTTTGTTGTGATCAGCTTGATTCCCTCTTCAAGCCAATATGCTGAAGCGCCGAACAGGGGAGAGGTTGCGTCAAGTACGCGTGCGGTCGTCGGTCCGGTTTTGCCTGAGGCTATACCTGTGAGCATTCGGATCCCTCGTCTCGCGCTTGAGACGACCTTCAGTGAAATGCTTGGCCTGCTGGCTACCGGTGAGATCGCCGTACCACAAGACTATGACACAGTGGGGTGGTACGGGTATGGCCCGACTCCGGGTGAGCTTGGTCCGGCGGTCGTACTGGGTCATGTCGATTCAGTCTCTGGACCCGCTGTGTTCTTCTCGCTTGGCCAGCTCGAAGCGGGGGATGAGATATTCATTGACCGATCTGATGGAACGACCGCCACCTTTGTCGTGACGGAGCTTGAGCGACCAGCCCAGCAGGCATTTCCGACGGCTCGGGTGTACGGCGATATCGATCACGCCGGGCTCCGTCTCATTACCTGCTCGGGTACCTTCATCCGTGGACAACAGCGCTACACCCACAACCTCATCGTGTATGCACGACTTGCTGAGCCACGGTCTGAGTAGTTGACAAATATTCTTTAGTGTGCTAATGTTTTTGCTGTCGCCCGTTATCGGTCCTCCGACGAGGGCGACCATGAGCTTCACCTGTGACCAGAACGCACCGCGTGCAGACTGGCACCAACGAGAAAGGAGGTAGACATGCTGAACGGCCATCCGAAATCGTTCATGTGAGCCCCCGACGCCGGCTTCAATTCGATCTCTCGCTCGGCCACGACGGCGAGCGGTGTGATTAACTCCGGATGACACCGGAGAAAGGATCGAGTCACCAAAAACCCTTGCGGATCGGTGAGACAGCGATAGCATCTCACTCATCTTAAACAGGGCTGGTTCCATTACTTAGTGATTGGTAACAAACCTTCGCTCCTCCTCGGCGCCGTTTGGCATCGCATCAGCGATGAATCCAAACGGCGCCACCCACGCTCTTTTCTATCCAAGACCTGACGCACCGACCCCAGAGATATATGCTTACGCATGTCACATCTCTGTGGGTTTTTTGTTTTGTAGCGTACGCGTTTACAGCCACCTCATAACCATAAACGTACGAAAGTTAGACAAAACATGCTTTTCATGCTATAATATAAAAAGATTTGCAATGGTGTAACACACCACAACATGAGGGACTCTCGCCATGACTCGTCCGTTTGGGATTTCGATTCTCACCGCAGCCCAGCTGGTCGGACTGCGTCACTTTCTCAGCGATACGCTGGGGATTGACGACGCGTTCGGTGCCGCCCACGCACTCGGCTTCGGGGTGCAGATGCTCCCCCTGGCGACGCGGTCGTGCTCCGACCGCCAATTCGGGGCGATGCTCCGCGCCGCCAAGATGTTCAATGTGAACATCATGTCGTACGAGGATCGCTGGGGTGGGTCCAATCCGCTGCATCCGATCACGAAGGATCTGCGCGATGGCCAGTTGAAAGCGGTCATTGCGTACTATCTGCTGTTCCCATGGCGGTACCAGGGCGTACAGCGGCGGATCGAGCTACTCCAGCAGTGCTTTCCGCAGGCGGTCGCCGTCGACCTGCCGGGAGGGCCGGTCGAGATCGACCTTCACAAGGGATCCTTCGAGCACTGGGTCGGCTGGCTCAGCACCGACGAGGCGCGTGAGCGTGGCGTAGTGCTCGACACCCACCATCTGCTCGGCTTTGGCCCGGCTGGTAGCCTCATGGCTTTCCATCAGGGTGTGCGACTGCTGCAACTTGTGCATGAGCACAACGTACCGGTCAAGCTCATCCACGTCCAGTTCCGCGACCGCGACACGCTGGCGGCCTTCGATTCTGTCGGTGAGAGAGGTGCCACAGGCTTGCTCTACGAAATGCGCTGGCTGCCCGAGGTCACGGCGTCGACCCCGGTGATCATCGAGCTCACGCCCGAGCTTACGACCCCGGAATCACTCCGGCAGATCCGGGATACGGTCGAGGAAATCCTCGCCTGACCAGAGCTACGGTGAGGCGGCACTCCGTGCCGCCTCACCACCTCTTCGTTCTTCCAATATAACGTAACCTGATCTGCATCCGCTTCCTGAAGCGGGTGTTTTTTATATAAGAAAAATGAGCCTGGCGAACATGTCGCCAGGCTCATGGTCCAATGTGGACAAAAATGGTCAGGAAGCGTCAGTTCGGCAGCTCACTAAGCGGGATTGACGGGATGTCGAACGCGTAGATCTGCAGACTCCGGAGACCACCGCGTTCGGTCACCACGGTGACACGCTGTCCGACCTCGGCCCACTTCAGTTCGGGGCTTACGTCGTTCGTGCCATAGAACTCGAGTGTCGGCTGACCCTCAAGACGTAGGTAGATGGTGCCGTCGAAGTGGGACACCCCAGACACGATGTCATCGATCTGTTCCTGGGTCGTGATATCTTGCAGGGCAGACCCCTTGCCGCCGCGTATGAGTGCATTCTGGTAGTCACGCACGGCGGTTGCCATGTCGCGACCGACACCGACGATCTCGACGTTACGCACGTTTACGAACGCGAACATCTTCACGAGCCCATCTCCACCCTTGAGGGTGAGGAAGTTGGTTGCTTCACCTGACACGTTGTACACGATCGGCCAGGTGCCACGGTAGCCGGCTTCCCGTACACCGGGGGCATTTTCGGCTGAGGCTTTCGCAGTCAGCTCATTGGCGCCACTGATCATGTACCTCCGGGCTTCTTTCGTCCGGGTGTTGACCAGGACGAAGGAGTTGGTGCCCGAATCGGCACCTGCCGATTGCATCCCGGAGTACCAGAACGAGCCGCCGTCAGCTCCATACACGAGAGACATGCCTTCGGTGGTCTCGACCGTGAAATCGGGGAAGAGATCGCCGATCTGCGGCAGC